>JAPHUG010000075.1 GCA_026197195.1 Sedimenticola sp. | reverse complement strand
GGTCTGAATCACAAAACGTCCACAACAGATTTTAGCGGTGTGACCCTTTTCGATACAGATGTTGATAGCCTCACATTAGGTTTTGATGCTCAGTCATATGATCTGACCGAGTCCTGGTATACCCGTCATGCATTGACCCATGGTGAATATGACGATCTGAGTAAGGGCAGTTTCAATAAGTACAATGCGGAAGCTAACTGGCTTCGCATTTTTGAAACCAACCACATGATCACCCTGCGCGGATCCCTACAATACAGTCCGGACGAGCTGTTGCCCTCTTCTGAGCAGTTTCAGATAGGGGGAATGTATTCGGTCAGGGGCTACCCGGAAGGGTTGCTGAAAGGTGACAAAGGCTACTCATTCAGTATTGAGTATGATGTGCCTTTCCCGTTTCGTGAATCAGGCCCCTGGGAGAATCCGTTCACCGATAAATGGCGCGCCTTTGCCTTTTTTGATCACGGTGGTGCATTTCCCTTCAAAGGAAATAATGCAGGCGTAAACGATGATGATTTCCTATCCAGTATTGGTTTCGGTCTGGGTGTTAACTTCGACAAAACCCTGCGGGGTCGTGTAGTCGTTGGTGTGCCACTATCGAGCCGTGATGATAAGCATGACGATGTGAGAATTCACTTCTATCTGCAAAACATCCCCTTCTGAAGATAACCTGATTCAGCTGTCAGCAAGCAGCTGAATCAGGTTGAATTCACTGCTTCTGCGTAGGGGCGGGCTTTCCAACAGCAGCACGCCCATTCGTAGATTCATCCTGGATGCTGCCCACTTTTTCAGATGCCCCAGATTTCCCCGTCACAACCTGCAGACAGCGGATATTAATCAGGTCAACCCGGGTGTTTTCCTGCTCAACAAAAATCGTATTGCACTCGGCGTTGTTTGCTTTGGCAATAATATCGGCGTAGAGCCGCTGTGCAGTAATCTGACTCCCTTCTGTTACGCCTTTCTCAAAATAGTTCTCCTGCAGATCACTCCAGAGAAGATATCCCAATAGGGGGGCAGAGATAATAGCCCAAAGGATCAAGGCAATCGATGTCATATTATTCGGGGTGGATTCGTTCAAAATAAAACTCCAATATAATGCCAAATCGTAGTCTACATATTATCTTTGTTAAGGCGGGTCATCTATAAAAGCTTTATTTTTTTGTGAAAGAAGTAGTTAGCCAATGGTTGAATTACCATGCTATGCATTTGAGTCTTCACAGGCTGGTTACATTTTTAAGATGTGCCAAACGCCATCATGTTTTTTTCTTACTCTGTATAAATTAACCTCGCCATTTATTACAACACGGTACTTGAAGGAGGTGTTTGATTCTTCAAATACGGTGATCACGACGTTCTCAATAGTTCTGCCTTGTGAGAGTTTTGCCTTGAGCACTAGGTAGGGTTCACTTGCATGGTCCTGTATAGGTGAAAAAATCTCATATTTCTGTCCGGTTACGTCTTCGTAGAAGTTCAACGCTATTTTTAGACTATCGCCAGAAACAAGTGCCAGGCCAAGAATAATTAAGGCCAGTATGGTTGTAATTATAAACTTTGTATTCTTTATTATCCCCGCAAGTGTACTTACTCTTTCGGTAACGGGTTTACTACCTTTCGCGTCCATGTAAATCCTTGTAATCCGTTTCGTGTGGATAAAAAGTATGAAAGATTAGTGCATCTTATTACATCACGTAAATATAATATTTATCGAGCCTTGTATATTCTACGCATTCTTTGTGCGTGATGAAAATATAAATACCAGAAGTAAGTGGCTGGATATTTTTCACAAGACAGTGAGCAGGCTATGGTCTTTATTCGGCCTCGACTCATCTATCTTTTAAATGATTGGTGGTAGAGCGGATGATGTGACTTACTTGAGTTTGCCGGTTAATAGCGATTATTTTTCCTGGCGAAATTATCAATAGTCAGTCTGACTATGGGGTTGTGCAGTCAAATGAAATCCTATTCTAAGCCATACCTTCGCTCTAGATAAATCAATCATTGGATGGGTAGTTGTTAATACCCATACTATTCCATTACTAATGATTGTGAATGGTAATAGTCCTCGCACTCCTTTTCACGCCATCTTACAACGCGTCTACCGGCTAGCCGACCCTGGGTTTCGGTCACAATGGTCTGCTGACCTTCCTGGTGGTGGTCATCGTAGTAGTAGATGATTACCCAGTCACCAGTCATATTCAGCTGATGGGCGAGTGCTGTGTTGGAGTAAAGTGCAGTAAAGTGCCAGCCATCACGATCAGTGTGGAGAATCGGTAGCCAGGCCTTGTGGTGTGGATTAAACCGTTTTGGAGTAATTAACGGTAGAGTACCGGCAAGGGCACTTACCCGATAGAGACGGTCGATATCAAGTAGTACCGTGATCTCGGGTGACTTGGTTTTGGACGATGGTTGGATGGTTTTTATACGGCCGAGTATCGATGCGAGGGAGGCGCGTATGGCGGCTACCCTTCGCTTGCCGATCCCTTTGATCTGTTCAAGCCGTCCATCATGTGCAGCGACTTCAAGTGCCTCCAGTGTATCAATATGCAGTACCTTATTGATTTTGTCGGCAAGATCCGCACCAATGCCGGGTATGGTCTGGAAAAGATGACGGGGATCAAGGTTGCCGCGTAAGCGTTCAAGTTGTGCCCAGTGGCCGGTGTGTATGATTTCTGCAATGGCTGTTGCGATCCCTTTGCCAATATGGGGAAGTGCGATCAGGCCTTTGCTACCTCCCTGTTGCAGGATATGTGC
Organism: Sedimenticola sp.; assembly: GCA_026197195.1. GTDB lineage: Bacteria > Pseudomonadota > Gammaproteobacteria > Chromatiales > Chromatiaceae > Sedimenticola. The sequence continues at coordinate 530 of JAPHUG010000075.1, read as the reverse complement.
TACATCCTGACCAAGCGTGTTAACGGTTTCTGCCGCATGTCGATAAGCGCGAATGCGGAATGGATTGGCGCCTTGCTGCTGGAGCAATTCAGCCATCTCATCCAGCTTATCTGCAATCTTTATGTTGAGTTCTCTGTTCATGGTTTTACCTCAACGTGTATGACCGGCAGTGATGAATCTATAGCTACTCTTCTTTTAGAGAGGCCCCAGCATAGTGCAGGCGTAAAGCTATCCATTCAGCCAGTTTGACCTGGATGAGGAAATTGAAAGTGCCCTCGGGATAAAACCCCTCTTCATCGGCTATACCGGCAGGTAAACCAGAAAGGAGCGCCATGGCTTCTTCAACATGGTCAACTGCATAGACTTTGAATAGCCCTGCTGCATTGGCTTCTACAAGTTCCTGTTTCAGCATCAAGTCTTTAATGTTGGCTGAAGGGATGATGACGCCGTTTTCACCATTGAGTCCACGCGCTTTACAGATATCGAAGAAGCCTTCTACTTTCTGACAAACACCGCCAATGGCCTGTACT
>JAPHUG010000287.1 GCA_026197195.1 Sedimenticola sp. | reverse complement strand
GGGCATAAGCGTTTTTTAATGTAGAATGCGCGGCCATCATTCCCCGAATTTGCGACCCTGTGGGGTCATCTCGTAGGAGCAAGCAATGGCTGAAGTAACTAAAGAGTTGATTGAAGAGGCGATTAAAGGGTACATCGAGCCTCATCTGGAATCCGATCTGGTTAGTACCAAATCAATCAAAGGGATCGAGATTGATGGCGGCAATGTAAAAGTAGCGGTAGAGCTGGGTTTCCCTGCCAAGGGTTTTAAGGATGAGCTGGCCAATGCGCTCAAGGCACAGATATCTGCGGTAGAGGGCGTCTCGTCAGTGGATGTAGATGTGAGCTGGAAAATCGCCGCTCACTCTGTCCAGAAGTCGTTGAAGCCTATTGATAATGTTAAGAATATTATTGCCGTAGCCTCAGGAAAAGGCGGTGTGGGTAAATCCACTACCTCGGTCAATCTGGCGCTGGCGCTGGCGGAAGAGGGTGCTACGGTAGGTCTGTTGGATGCCGATATCTATGGCCCTTCTCAGCCCCGTATGCTGGGAGTTTCCGGCCAGCCGCAATCTAACGATGGCAAGACCCTCGAGCCGCTGGAAAACTACGGTATTCAGGCCATGTCGATCGGTTTTCTGATCGATGAAGAGACACCTATGATCTGGCGTGGCCCGATGGTGACCCAGGCCCTGGAGCAGCTCCTGAATGACACCAACTGGTCGAACCTGGATTATCTGATCATCGATCTGCCGCCCGGCACCGGTGATACACAGCTGACCCTGGCCCAGAAAGTGCCGGTGTCTGGTGCTGTGGTAGTCACCACGCCGCAGGATATCGCGCTGCTGGATGCGCGCAAGGGCTTCAAGATGTTCGAGAAGGTGGAAGTGCCGGTTTTGGGTATCGTGGAGAATATGAGTACTCATATCTGCTCAAACTGTAATCATGAAGAGCATATCTTTGGTGAGGGTGGCGGAAAGCGGATGGCGGAGCAGTATGGCGTCAATTTCCTGGGTGCCTTGCCGCTGGATATTCGTATTCGTGAGGAGACGGACGGAGGCAAGCCGACAGTGGTGGCCGATCCAGAGCACAGAATTTCTCAGATCTACCGCGAGATTGCCCGCAAAACCACCGCTATTCTGGCCAAGCAGGCGAAGAGCTATGCGGCCAAGTTCCCCAATATCGTGATTCAGAATAACTGATCATCATCGGGTTGGGGTGTCGTACATCGGCACCCCAACCTGCTGATTGCTCCTGCACCGTTTTTTCAGAGGCCTAACCGATGAGTAGCAAGTGGGATACCCGATTTCTGGGGCTGGCGGCCCATATCTCTGCCTGGAGTAAAGACCCTTCCTCGCAAGTAGGTGCGGTCATTACCGATGGTAATCGGATTGTCTCGGTGGGTTATAACGGTTTTGCCGCCGGTGTCGAGGATCGTGAAGAGCGTCTCACCGATAGGAATTGCAAACTCAATCTGACGATCCATGCAGAAGAGAACGCGATGATCTTTGCCAAGCGTGATCTGACTTCTTGCACGGTCTATGTAACCCATCCTCCCTGTCCTCGCTGTGCATCGAAGCTGATTCAGGAAGAGGTCAAGCGGATTGTCTGTATCGCTCCCAGTGATGATTTTCTGTCACGATGGGCGGATGATCTGAAATTGTCGCAGGAGATGTATCAGGAGGCCGGCGTTGATTATCAGAGTTATGCCATTGAGCAGATCAATGTCGATGACGCCCATATCACCGTGGCACCGGGCGGTTTCTTTAAAAAGGTGATGAACCGACTGTTACAGCGCGACTGAGTCAGTTACTGGCTGGCCCTTCCCATTTTACCGAGATCAGCTCCATTACATAATCACCATCCTTCTCATGCTTGGCGATTTTTACCGGCAGGTAGTTGAGGTTTGGGGCAAACCAGAGCGTCGCCTTTGAGGGTTTGTTATCCTTATTTCTGGCGAGTTTAAGGGTCTGATACTCACCTGCCTCGGTACGGATAGACTCCTCTTCTACCTGCGTGTACTGATAGGTCTTTAGCAGGCCGCCATCTGCCACCTGAAATGTGGCGGATGATTCACCCCGGCAGAGTGATAACATCAGTGAAAGCTGCTGGCTGAATTTATCCTGGGTGCCGACCGGTATCTCCATGGACCAGTGCGAGTCAGCCGTCTTGTTGGCAACCCGCTGGTTCTCCCAGTCAAAATCAAGGCTGACCTTGCGCTGCTTTTTGGGTTTTTTGTGATTGTAAAGGTAGTGGTCGGGGATGATCCGGTTGTTTTCAATATGGCCATCACTCAGTTCAGTTATCTCATCTTTACGAAATACCGCGGCCAGGCCCACAGGTGTGGTGTAGGCGCGGTACTGATATCGGCCATCGTCCGAAAGCGTCAGTGTGATATTGGCTGAGCCTATCGCAAAAGTCCCTTTGCTGACCCGGTAATGGGCTTTATAGGCTTTCAGGGATTGCTCTGCATTCACTGCTGTTGTGTGTGACAGCAAGAATGCGGTGGCTAGTAGTGCCAAAGGTAAAAAGTGTCTCATGACGAGACTAGTCATAGGCTGTCTGGCATATTGAAGGGTAGCTGTTGTGGTTCATCCATTCTCTCTCCATCCAGTTTTATCACGCCATTTTGTATAGACAGGCGGCCTTCTGCAAACCAGCTTATCACCCTGGGGTAGATAATATGCTCTTGTGTGAGAACGCGCGCCGCCAGAGCGTCCTCGTCGTCACCCTCTTCTATGGGAACAGTGACCTGCAGCAGTCGTGGTCCGCCGTCCAGCTCCTCCGTCACCAAGTGGACCGTGGCCCCATGCTCTTTATCGCCCGCTTCCAGGGCGCGACGGTGAGTGTGCAGGCCTCGGTACTTGGGCAGCAGGGAAGGGTGAATGTTCAATAGTCGTCCCTGGTAGTGGGTGACAAATTCAGCCGTAAGAATACGCATGAAACCTGCCAGTATGACCAAAGCGGGCTGGTATTCATCGATCAGTTTGATGAGTGCCTGGTCGTAAGCGCCCCGATCTTCAAACGCCGTGTGTTCGAGTACTCGGGCCGGTATAGCAGCCTGCCTTGCCCGCTCCAGTCCATAGGCATCCGGTTTGTTGCTGATGACCGCGCGAATATCAACGGGCAGGTCACCCGCCGTGGCATCAATAATGGCTTGAAGATTACTGCCGCTGCCGGATACCAGCACAACGATGGGGAGTCTTGCGGCTGTCACTTTTTCAGTTCCACGCAGGGTGCGCCCTCATGAGCCTCGATCTGACCCAGTCTCCAAACCTGTTCGCCTTGATCCTGAAGTTCTGCAATGGCTTTGTCTGCATCTTCAGGGGCGACACAGACCACCATGCCGACGCCGCAGTTGAAGGTCCGTAGCATTTCAGATTCAATCACTTTGCCCTGTTCCTGCAACCATTTGAATACCGGGGGAAGTTCCCAGGATTGGCCATCTATGACGGCTCGTGTGCCATCAGGCAGCACGCGGGGTATGTTCTCCAGTAACCCGCCGCCGGTGATGTGCGCCATGGCATGGATATCGATCTGCTGATGCAGAGCCAGTAGTGACTTGACATAGATGCGCGTTGGCATCAGAAGCGCCTCGCCCAGTGTGGTCTCTCCCAGAGGGGCTGACAGATCGGCATTGGAGACCTCAAGAATCTTGCGAATCAGAGAGTAGCCGTTGGAGTGCGGGCCTGATGAGGCCAGGCCCAACAAGACGTCGCCCTGTTTGACGCGGCCGGCTTCAATGATGCGTGACTTTTCAACGATACCGACACAGAATCCGGCCAGATCATAATCCCCGGTCTCATAGATACCAGGCATCTCGGCGGTTTCACCACCGGTTAGCGCTGCGCCTGAGCGTTTACAACCTTCGGCAATGCCCTTGATCACATCAGCGGCAACGTCTACATCCAGCTTTCCGGTTGCGTAGTAATCGAGAAAGAAGAGCGGCTCGGCACCGGTGACGATAATGTCATTGACGCACATGGCTACCAGATCGATACCGATGGTGTCGTGTTTCTGCATGGCCAGAGCCAGGCGAAGCTTGGTGCCTACGCCATCAGTACCGGAAACCAATATGGGTTCGCGATAGCGGTCGAGGGGTAGTTCGAAGAGTGCGCCAAATCCTCCCAATCCCGCCATTACGCCAGGTCTGAAGGTGTTTTTAACGATGGGTTTTATCCGCTCAACCAGGTTGTTTCCGGCGTCGATATCGACACCGGCATCCCGGTAACTGAGAGAGTCGGACTGGGTTTTGTTCTGATCCACTGATCGCTCCAGGGTAGGTGCTTGTTAAGGCAGCAGGCTGCAATGCTGAATTCTACCAAATCCGTTGCTTGGGATCAGGCAAAAAAGAGGGCAATTATAGCATTTTGTCCGGGCTATGAGCGTTGAGCCCCATCCAGAGAGCCTCTTTGTTCACCGTTTGGTGCGGGTGAATGGATTTGGATCCAGTGGCAGGCTAAAATCACAGGCTCTCTATCACTTCAACGGAAAAAGAATTTAATGCCCTATTACCAGCGACAACTGGAGATGATCTCCATAAAACCTGTTTGCCAGTTGTTCTTGATCATGCTGTTACTGGGTGTTGTGGCTTCGGCTTCGGCCAGCCAGGTATCGGGACTCTACAGCGCGGAAGTGCCCGTCGAAGGGCAATCATCTGAGCAGCGCACCGAGGGCATCATGCGGGCGTTTACCCAGATGCTGGTTAAGGTGACGGGTAATCGGAAAATCGCGCAGCGCCCGGAGCTGCAAGCGGATCTGAAACTGGCGCCCCGCTATGTTCAACAGTACCGTTATCGGCTTCACGCTGAGCCGCAGCCTGAGGGGGGTGAATCTGCCGCTGATGAGGCTGGGCGTCTATTGATGGTGCAGTTTGATGAGGATGCGGTTCAGCGCTTGCTACGAGACCGCAGGCTGCCTGTCTGGGGTGACAATCGTCCATCCGGGCTTATATGGCTAGGATTTGAAGGGCAGGGGCAGCGGCGCTTAATGAGGCCTGAAAGTGATGCTGCGTTGTTGGATATCATGATTCGGCAGGCGGATCAGCGGGGTATTCCGATGATGCTTCCCCTGATGGATCTGGAGGATCAGGCAGGGATGCAGGTCGCTGACCTCTGGGGAAGTTTTGAACAGAATATCCGCAGGGCATCGGAACGTTATTCACCTGATCTGATCGTGACTGGCAAGCTGAACCAGCTTTCGGGTGGGCTGTGGCGTGCTAATTGGCAGCTTTATCACGGTGATCGTTCATCCAGTTGGCGGTCAGAGTCAAACAGCCCGGCCACACTGGTAACTGAGGGTGTTGAGCATGTATCTGATCTGCTGGCAGAGCGTTATGCGCCGATGGCGGGGGAGAGTGGACTATCGCGTGTTCGCCTGCGGGTCAGCGGTGTAGTGGCTCTGCAACACTTTGCGGGTCTGGAGCGTTTTCTACATACGCAGAGTTCTGTTGAGCAAGCGGAAATACTCTCAGCCGAGCCGGATTCGATAACCTATGAGTTGCGTGTTAGAGGCGGTGTGCAGGTGTTGGCTCAGGGGTTGGCTTTGGGAGGCTTGATTGAGCCGGTTCCAGATGCTTCAGATCCTTCCAGTCAACTGGTTGAAGGTGTTGACCTCTACTACCGTATGCGCTGATCCATACTGGTGATTACCCTTGCCTGGTTCGGTAATTGAGAGAAGGTTGCCAGGCACTCTATGGAGATCAATTGGATAAAAATGCTGAAACGTGAAGATATACCCAATCTGATCAGTGTGCTGAGAATCTTCATGTCTGTTCCCGTGGTCTGGATGCTATTGGAACAGCAGTTTGGTGTTGCGCTGGTGTTGTTTGCTGTTGCCGGAATCTCAGATGGTCTGGATGGCTATCTGGCCAAGCATTATGGTTGGCAAAGCCAGTTGGGCGGATTGCTTGATCCACTTGCTGATAAGGTTCTACTGGTTTCCAGTTATCTCACCCTGGCCTTGATTGGCATCATTCCTGTCTGGTTGGTGTTGCTGGTCATTCTCAGGGATTTGATCATTGTGACCGGTGCGCTGGTCTATCACTTCAGGGTGATGGAGTTGGATGCCCACCCCAGTATGATCAGCAAGATAAATACCTTTTCACAGATCGTACTGGTATTGGCCGTGGTGTTGGACAAGGGTCTGGTTCCGCTAGCCGGTTGGCTGATTGATGGGATGATCTGGGTGGTACTGATCACCACTGTGGCCAGTGGTGTCAATTATGTCTGGGTATGGAGTCGTCTGGCTATGGATCACCACAAGGCACCCTGAGTCAGGGTCAGAGATGGTGCCCTTTCTGTTGTTGCAAAAACTGTTTTACAAAGGGGATTGTCAGGCGTCTTTGTGCCTCAAGCGAAGCCTGATCCAGGCCTTCAAGGAGTTGTCGCAGTGAGCCCAGATCCCGTTGCGCGTGACGCATAATGTAGAGGGCGGTCTCCTCACTGAGTTCCAGTCCGCGCCGGGCCGCATCGGCTATCAGTGCCTGCACCTTATCCTGGTCATTCAGTGGTTGTAACTGATAGCACAGTCCCCAGCTTAGTCGTGAGGCAAGATCAGGGAGCTTGACCGGTAGATTCAGGGGCGCGCAGTTGGCGGAGACCAGCAGCGAGTGGTTTTGTGCTCTGATCCGGTTGAAGAGATGAAACAGCGCCTGTTCCCAGTCACCTATCCCGGCAATCTGTTCAACCCCATCCAGACAGACCAGGTCCATCTGTTCAAGCTCATCAAAAATGGCCGGTGAAAATTGCATGGCCTGATCCAAAGGGATGTAGACGGCACTTCTGTCATGCTCATTTGCCAGTAAAGTGGCCGCCTGCAGCAAATGGGTTTTACCGGTCTGCGCGGCACCCCAAAGGTAGATGAATGATTCTCCCGTACCCCGGGCGCAGGCTGACATATCGTGTATCGCCTGCGTATTCTCTGCCGGCACATAACTCTCAAGGGTTGCCCTTTCGGGCATGCTGAAGCCCAGGGCGAGCTGTTTTGAACCACTCATCAGGTATTTGATAACTGTTTTGCAATAGTGGCCAGACGCTTGCCCAACGCCTGGCAGAGAATCTTTTCCTCATCGCTGAGGGGGAGTTTACTGTCAACCCCGGCCATATGGCTGGGGCCGTAGGGTGTGCCTCCGGTTGTGGTATGCAACAGTTCGGTCTGGCTATAGGGGAGTCCGGTGATAAGCATGCCGTGATGCAGGAGGGGCAGCATCATC
>JAPHUG010000258.1 GCA_026197195.1 Sedimenticola sp. | reverse complement strand
TGGGAATGGAAAGTATAGTGACGTTTACGTAAACGTAGGTTATAACTGTGGCTTACGGGTCATGCCAGACATTTCCTGTTCTGCTGAAGTATGGCATCAAAGGGGATTTTTGCAGAGGCCGGGGTCAGAATCAGACTGAGTCTGACTATACATATGAATAGAGTCGGGAGTGCGCTGGAAAAATCAAGGCACAGTTACTCGGGATTAAATATGCTAATGGAAAAAATACACACCGAAGCGTCTGATGATGTTGACCTCATGAAAGGTACAACCTACACCATCTCTGAGCTTGCCAAGGAGTTTGATGTGACCCCTCGGGCTATCCGCTTCTATGAGGACCAGGGGTTGATCTCACCCAGCAGAAAGGGGCGGCGACGGGTCTATAGAGAGCGTGATCGGGTGCGTCTCAAGCTGGTACTGCGCGGCAAACGGTTGGGTTTTGCTCTGTCAGAAGTCAAAGAGATGTTTGATCTATATGACACGGCTCCTGGCGAAACCGCCCAGCTCAAGTTCCTGCTGGGTAAAATCCAGGAACGCCGAGAGATGTTGGAGCAGCAGCGTCAGGATATTGAGGCGGTTTTGCATGAGATGGAAAGCGTCGAAAAGCGTGCTCTGAGTGTGCTTGACGAGATGGAGGAGGGTTAGGCTCTCGTCAGCACTCATTTCAGCCTCTTTGTAAGCCTTACTACAATAAAAACAAATGAGCGCCGTTCTTTAACCCACTCTCTCTTTACCAAAGGGTACTACGCTATAGTTGCCTGAGGCTTTTTAGTTAAAAGCGTCGGTTTGCTACCACTATCTAGTTGACGTTAACGTAAACGTAAGTTATGTTTCCCCCACTGGCTATCCCATGGTGTTGGGAGCTATATGGCTAACATTATCTGATGGGTTGTGCTGCGGGGTCGGTTTAACTAGATCGTATCCAGCAGAGATCGGCCCGAGCATGATCGATAGGGTTGACGATCTATTGGCGACCCTTAACAGGAGAAAGTGAATGATCCATCTGCCTTCATTGAATTTTGATCTGGGTGAAACCGTGGAGATGCTGCGGGATGCCGTACAGGAGTTTACGGCGGCTGAGATAGCCCCTATTGCGGCAGAAACCGATGAGAAAAACCAATTTCCCAATCACCTCTGGAAAAAGTTTGGTGATATGGGGCTTCTGGGCATCACAGTTTCAGAAGAGTTTGGTGGAAGCGAGATGGGTTATCTGGCGCACATGGTCGCCATGGAAGAGATCAGCCGTGCTTCGGCCTCCATTGGCCTGAGCTATGGTGCCCACTCCAACCTCTGCGTGAACCAGATCAAGCGCAACGGCAATCAGGCACAGAAGGAAACCTACCTACCGAAGCTGATCAGTGGTGATCATATCGGTGCGCTGGCGATGTCGGAGCCCAATGCCGGTTCTGATGTTGTGGGCATGAAGCTCAAGGCGGAAAAGAAAGGTGACCGCTACGTACTCAACGGTAACAAGATGTGGATCACCAACGGGCCGGATGCTGATGTGATGGTGGTCTATGCCAAAACAGATCTGCAGGCTGGGCCAAAAGGTATCACGGCCTTCATTATTGAGCGTGGCTTTGGGGTCAAGAGTGCCCAGAAACTGGATAAACTCGGCATGCGTGGCTCCAACACCTGTGAGTTGGTATTCGAAGATGTGGAAGTACCGGAAGAGAATATTCTGGGTGGACTTAATCAGGGTGTGAAAGTCTTGATGAGTGGGCTCGATTACGAACGTGCGGTTCTCTCGGGTGGTCCGTTGGGCATCATGCAGGCCTGTATGGATGTTGTAGTTCCCTACATCCACGAGCGCGAGCAGTTTGGACGTCCCATCGGTGAGTTTGAGTTGATGCAGGGCAAGATGGCGGATATGTACACCACCATGAATGCCTGTAAGGCCTATGTCTATGCCGTCGGCAAGGCATGTGACCGGGGTGAAACCACCCGTAAGGATGCGGCAGGTGCCATTCTTTATGCTGCCGAGAAAGCGACCTGGATGGCGCTGGAAGCGATTCAGACCCTGGGTGGCAATGGCTATGTCAATGAATATCCAACAGGCCGTTTCCTGCGTGATGCCAAGCTCTATGAAATTGGTGCGGGTACTTCAGAAATACGCCGCATGTTGATCGGGCGTGAGTTGTTTAACGAAACCCGTTAACCCGTTTGGGGTCGGAGTCGACTCAGGCCGACACCGACCCCTGATATAAAGAATAGTGAATAGAATAACCGGAGTTTTCCCATGAGTGATCCTATTGTCATCGTTGATATCGCCCGAACCCCAATGGGTGGTTTTCAGGGTTCCCTGTCGTCATTGACGGCACCCCAACTGGGTGCAGCAGCCATTGCGGCGGCTGTCAACCGGGCCGGAATAAGCCCCGATGATGTGCAGGAAGTGCTTATGGGTAATGTGCTGACTGCCGGTATAGGTCAGGCGCCTACCCGCCAGGCCGTGCTGGGTGCAGGCCTCCCACAAACTACCACCTGCAGTGGCGTCAGCAAGGTGTGTGGCTCCGGCATGAAGGCGGTTATGCTGGCCCATGATTTACTGAAGGCCGGCACCAATGAGGTGATGGTTGCTGGTGGTATGGAGTCGAT
>JAPHUG010000223.1 GCA_026197195.1 Sedimenticola sp. | reverse complement strand
CTGCACCGATGATATGGTTGATGAAATCAGAGAGGTTAACAAACCATTCGATTCGAAAGCTACGACTCGCCAAGGCATAGGCAAAGGAGCCGAGGATCACCCCAAACAGGGATGCCACGCCAAAGGTGATAAGACTGAACTTTCCTGGGCTGGCAAGATAGGTCAGCGTCTCACCCATAGGGTTGATAAAGGTGTAGGATTGGGTGCCGGTGCTGGGTGGTGGTGAGTCCATGAATTCAACCGCCTCCATCCAGGCAGCGCCCATCGGGCCACCCGTGATATACCAACCGCCTAACACAACCAAACCGACAACCAGACCGCCTATAACCAGGTCCAGACTGGTTCTGAAATCTTTGGATCGAAAGATAATCACCAAGAGCACAATGGCCAGCGCCAATCCAATATAGAGATTGAGAGTGGCAGATGATTCCAGCCCTACCAACGCCCCCAGCAGACCTCCTATTGTCTGATCAGGGATATCGGCGGCCGCCAAGTTCGGACTTAGAGGCTCCATCCAGCTATGAAAAGCCACACCGTAGAAGTCCGTGCGTGTCATCAGGTAGGCCATAGCCCCCGCCACTAACACCACAAAGATCGATTTCAGATTACCGCCACCAATTCGAATGAGATTTTTATTACCACAGCCGGAGGCGAGGGTCATTCCCACACCAAACATCAGGCCGCCCAGCAGGTAACGGGGCCAGAAGAAGACACTGCCACGATAGGGCACACGGGAGGTAGAGGTGTCCAGAACAGCGAGTGCTTCGAAGAGTGAAACACCTATAATCGCCACCGCGACCGCCAAAAACCAGGCCCGCATTCTGCCCGTGTCACCCATGTTGACCCAGTCAGAAACGGCTCCCATAGTGCAGAAATTGGTCTTGCTGGCAACGGCTCCCAATATAAAAGCCAGTGCACCGCCCCACAGCATCACCTGGGTGGTGATTTCCAGATTCATAAGCGCCTCCCGCCTCTAAAAGTCGTATTTGATTATTATTAAATGATTATAAGCGAAGGGAGATTATCATAAGCCTTAAGACGCTGCCATCATGGAAAACAACAACGCCCCTGGGGTTTAGGCAGACGGATTATAGCGGATGCTAGCTATTCTTCAGGTAACGGGTAGGGTCTGTGACCCCCGCAGCGCGAAACCCCTCGGCCCGTAACCGGCAGGAATCACATACCCCACAGGCTACACCTTCAGAATTGGCCTGATAACAGGATATCGTCTGCGCATAATCTACGCCAAGCCTTTGACCTTGCCGTATAATTTCGGCCTTAGTCAAGTTGATCAACGGGGCATGAATCGTGAAACGATCACCCTCTACACCCGCCTTGGTCGCTAAATTGGCCAGTGTTTCAAAGGCCGCTATAAATACCGGCCGACAGTCCGGATAGCCCGAATAATCAACCGCATTGACCCCAAGAAACAGATCCCGGGCACCGAGTACTTCTGCCCAACCCAGTGCCAGCGAGAGAAAAACGGTATTCCGGGCCGGGACATAAGTAACCGGAATGCCCTCACCCTGCTCCTCCGGAACAGCGATGGCACTATCAGTGAGCGCCGATCCACCAAAGGCGTCCAATGAGAGTGGAATAACTTTATGGGCAGCAACGCCCAACCCCTTCGCCACACGATCAGCCGCCTCCAGCTCCACCGAGTGCCTCTGACCATAGGCCAGGCTTAGCGCATAACACTCATAACCCTGATCACGGGCTATCGCCAGAACGGTGGCGGAGTCGAGGCCGCCAGAGAGGAGAATGACTGCTTTTTTCATGTCAATACTGTCTTGCTAAAAAGTGTTCATTTACCGGAGACATCGCCCCAGAGATATTTATGCAACTGGATCTGAAACCGTACAGATAGCCGGTCACGCAATATCCATTCTGCCAATTCCGTGGCATCCTGCAGCCCCAATGCTGGTGAGAAAAGCACTTCACACCGCTCCGTGATCTGCCATCGCTTTACCTGCTCACAGGCCCAACGGTAATCGGCTTCATTACAAATCACAAACTTCACCTGATCGGATGATTTGAGAAGCTCAATATTGCTCCAGAGATTTTTTGTCACCTCGCCAGAGGCGGGGGTTTTCAGATCCATCACGTTAACCACCCGGGGATCTACCGAGGCAAGGGTCATAGCCCCGCTGGTTTCCAGCGACACCTTGTAGCCGGCATCACAAAGCCCTGTCAGCAACTCCAGACAAGCCTCTTGCGCTAAGGGTTCACCTCCTGTGACGGTCACGTACTGTGGCTGATAAGCCGCTACCTGAGCCAACACGTTTGACTGATCCAGCCACTCGCCTCCTTTAAAGGCATAGGTTGTGTCACAGTAATGGCAACGCAGAGGGCAACCAGTCAGACGCACAAACACCGTGGGCCAGCCCACGGTGTTTGATTCGCCTTGCAGAGAATAAAAGATTTCAGTGATGCGCAATTGCGCCATTTTCGACAACCTGGATTTGATCGGTTAATCAGGCAGTATAAACCGTCTAGTGCCCTTCTGCCTGCAGTCGATCGAGCCGTTTGGTCGCCAGACGACTGGCGGTAGAACTGGGATACAGTGTAACCAGGCGCTGTAGCAGGTCCCTTGACTCCGTCCACTGCTTCTTTTCATAGTGAATATAACTGCTCTTCAGCATAGCATCCGGTACTTTGCTACTGTTTGGGTAGGCTG
>JAPHUG010000212.1 GCA_026197195.1 Sedimenticola sp. | reverse complement strand
TGTCAATAATATCCCAGCGGGAATTTCCATTCTGCCACTCTCTTGCATAGGGATCATAGAAGTTACGATAGAGTCCGAAACGGGTGAACTCATCATCAAACCGCACACTGTTATACCCAACAGCACAGGTGCCGGGCTGGGCCATTTCCCGATGAATTTCCCTGAAAAACGCTGCCTCGTTTACCCCTTCCTGCTGCGCCTTTTGGGGCGTTATACCGGTCACCAGACAAGCTTCGGGCTGGGGCAGCATATCATCCGCAGGCTGACAATAGATGCTCAACGGCTTACCTAATACATTCATTTCAGCATCCGTACGAATCCCGGCAAACTGTGCCGCCCGATCCTTTCGGGGGTCAGCACCCCAAGTCTCATAGTCGTGCCAATAAAACGTAAAAGTCATTTATCGTCCAGCAATTGTCCGCAAAATGGGTATCTTGAAAGCTTTTGCCCCCCACCGCAACAGAAACCAGGTTTTGACACGCCTTCAGCGGCTCTTTATTGTTAGTAAACTCTGTGGCTATAAATGGGGAGCATAATAATGCCGCACGTGATGGGTGATTTTCATATCAAGGGCTTGACGATGCGCTATAGCAGCTTCATCCCTCGCCTCTACAACCTGTGCAAATCACTCGGCTTCAGGCCCGGACAGATTATGCCATCCCGCGCCTTCTGCTCAGATGAAAGCCAGGGCTTCCCGATCATTCTGATTGCCAAACACTTCGGGACATTCCCATTCAACCACGGCATTGTCGGTGGAGTGGTTGCTACAGACCGACACGCGCCTCACGCCCATCACGGAGAGGATCTGGTGATCATCCAGGCCAGTCATGTCGGTTACGATCCTGAAAATGACGCCTTTGGCAGCTACCGCAGGCTGCAACGACACGACCATGAATCAACCCCGGCCTGCGGCAAAATAAGCAAGATCCTGGAATGGTATATTGCGGAATTTGAGTTTGCTAAAAACAACATCACCTTCAGATTGATCAACGATCGCCCCGCCGTGATTATCGACAATCAGCTCCTTGATACTGAACGAAAACAGGGACTGATGCTTGATCTGGGCATGCTCATCGAAGGAGACGCTCAGGGCCGCACAAAACCACTGCAGATATTCAGCACATCAAAGGCCTTTTATCTCAACCAGGCGTTCCTTCCCCGGATCAGCAGCCTGACGTTAAGCGATCAGCATAAACAGAACATAGGCGAACTATTGAGCGATGACCTGTTCCATTTCAGAAGAGAGCACGCCATCACTAAAGAGGGCTCCAACCACCTGGAGAGCAACCTCAGTAAAAGCATGCCCCAGATACTGACCTCCCCCTACCCCACTCTGGCCGCAGCCCAGGTAAATTCACAGATAGAGTTCGACCGGGCTTACCGCTCCATAATCCGCGAGCGCGAATTCAGGGGGAAAAATCTGCTACTGGTGTCCGGGATCAATATAGATATATCACCCAACCCGGATCAGCTGTTCCCTCTGACCAAGTTTGTCCCCTGGGCCGCCTATTACCAACTGGCAAATGGTGAGCATACAACCCTTGAACAGCAGGCTTTTTTTGATCAGCTGAATGCCCAAAGCCCGGAAAACCCGGACAAAGTGGATCTTGAAGCAGCGATCCAGATCATGGAGCAGACAAAGGGAATCGACCTACCCGTCAACGACTGAGAACCTTCAGACAAAAAAATACCCCGCCTAGGCGAGGTATTTTAATCGTACAGGGCAAAATCCAACGATGATTAGATCTTCTCGCGGATACGTGCTGCCTTACCGGTACGACCACGCAGGTAGTACAGTTTGGCGCGACGAACATCGCCACGGCGTTTTACCTGGATCTCAGCAACGGAAGGGCTGTAGGTCTGGAAAACACGCTCAACACCCTCGCCATGCGACAGCTTGCGAACGGTGAATGATGAGTTCAAGCCACGGTTTTTCTTGGCGATAACCACACCCTCGAAGGCCTGCAAACGTTCGCGGGTACCTTCGACAACCTTCACCTGTACTACAACGGTGTCACCGGCGCCAAAATCGGGAACCTCACGGTTCATCTGCTCGGCTTCAAGTTCCTGAATGATATTGCTCACGATCGTATGCTCCTGTATTTCAGTCAGCGC
>JAPHUG010000116.1 GCA_026197195.1 Sedimenticola sp. | reverse complement strand
TCGATTAAGTGGCGGAGAGGCAGGGATTCGAACCCTGGGACCCCGCAAAGGGTCAACTGATTTCGAATCAGTCCCGTTCGGCCACTCCGGCACCTCTCCGCAAGCCTCAGCACAGCCGTGCCTGGCAACTTGTCATTATCGCTACTGCCGCGCCCCAAAACAAACAAATAAAGTCACAAATAAAACAATAAGATAGATATTGCTTCGTGATCTAGTGAAACCTCCATTAGAATAGAGGGTCGATTATACAAAATTCACCTGGAGAACAGGCCAATAACGGATAGCCAATACCATTCTGCTCACTATGCGAAAACTCATCATCCTCCTAAGCTGCCTGCTGGTCGTCAGCTGCAGCATTCCCAAACCTCTGATTGAGCGGATCAAAGAGGAGGGGCAACTGATTGTTGTGACCCGAAACAGCCCCACCACCTACTTCAGGGATAAAGATGAGATCCGGGGCCTGGAGTATGAGCTTGTCGAGCAATTTGCTGCCGAATTGGGTGTAAAGGTGAAATACATCATCCCGGAGAGTTTCGACCAGATCCTCCCTACCATCACCCGGGGAGAAGCCCATTTTGCAGCCGCAGGACTTGCCGTCACCAAGGCACGGGAGGTAGCCGTCCGATTCACCCCGGATTACCAGAAGGTTAAGGCCCAACTGATTTATAAGTCTGGAAAACGAAGGCCCAAAAAGATTATCGACACCATCAGGGGTGACCTGGAGGTATTGGCCGGTAGCAGCCATGAGGAGCTATTAATACAACTCAAACAGGAACACCCTGAACTTGACTGGTCGGCGATGCAATCGGTTGAAAGCAGCGAATTGCTCAATCTGGTGAAAGAGGAATTGATCGACTACACCATCGCAGATTCAAATGAAGTCGCACTGAGTAAACGCTTCCACCCGGAACTGAAGGTCGCATTAGAACTGGGTGAGGAGCAACCCTTGGCCTGGGCCTTCCCACACGCTGAAGATAACAGCCTTTATAAAGCGGCCAAGCAGTACATCAATCGAATCCGGGAGGATGGTTCTCTGGAGCAACTACTGGAACGTTACTACGGGTATGTTGAGAAGCTGGGCTTTGTTGACAACCGAACTTTTGCCCGCCATCTGGTCCAGCGACTACCGCCACTCACCCCGCTATTCAAAGAGGCTGCCGAGAAAACCGATATTGATTGGCAGCTCCTGGCCGCCATAGGTTACCAGGAGTCACACTGGAATCCCGATGCGGTGTCCCCCACTGGCGTCAGAGGAATCATGATGCTGACAGAGGGCACTGCAAAACAGATGGGCATCGAGGATCGAACCGACATCAAGCAGAGCATCAGTGGCGGTGCCCGCTATCTACGCCGAATGAAGAAGAAAATTCCAAAGCGAATTCAGGAGCCTGACCGGACCTGGATGGCGCTGGCCAGCTACAACGTCGGTTATGGCCACCTGGAAGATGCCCGAATACTCACCCAACGCAATAACGCCGATCCGGACAAGTGGGCCGACGTCAAACAGCATCTGCCACTGCTGGCCAAAAAGAAATACTACAAAACGCTGAAATATGGGTTTGCCAGGGGCAAGGAGCCGGTTCACTACGTTGACAATATTCGCAGCTACTATGACTTACTGGTCTGGCACAACAAGAAGCAAAAGAAAAAGACCATCAAGGCGGTTATCAATACCTTGCCTGCCGTGCTTTAAGCGAAACCGTTAACGCCGCGAGCGGAAAAAATTCCTTAGCAAGTTTGCGCACTGATCAGCAAGCACGCCACCCTCTGCTTCTGTGGCATGGTTAAACCGCTCATCAGACGGCAGCAGATTGAAAACACTCCCAGCCGCTCCGCCTTTTGGATCCGTCGTACCATACACCACCCGCTTTACCCGGGCATGCACGATTGCCCCGGCACACATGGGACAGGGTTCCAGAGTGACATAGAGAGTTGAACCGGGTAGTCGATAGTTGGCAACGTTCTTCCCCGCATCACGCAGCGCCATAATCTCGGCATGGGCCGTGGGGTCGCTGGTGGTAATAGGGCGATTCCACCCCTCACCGATCACCTTCCCATCCAAAACCAGTACCGCACCAACCGGCACTTCGCCTTCTGATTCAGCACGCCGAGCCAAGGCAATGGCTCGGCGCATATAAAGCTCATCCCTATCAGCCAGGTCAAGCGAGCCAGGATTATTAGTTTCTTTTATTTCCACTCAATAAGTTATTTAAGTTAATTATCTCCGGCAAAGCCGGAGGCTTATTTGTTTACGCCCTCTAAGGGCTCTCAATTGCGCCCAAGGCGCTATACCCCAAGTGTCAGTTGACCTCGGCGAACGTCTTCCAGCTCCTGAATATGGATATACTCTTTAACCATCTCTTCATCTAGCCCTACGGTTGAAACGTAATAGCCTCTCGCCCAGTAATGATCGACCGTGAAGTTTCTTTGCCTGCCTTTAAAACGCCTGGCTATCACTATTGCGCTCTTTCCTTTCAGATAGCCCACAACGTTAGAAACTGCGTATTTTGGCGGTATGCTGATGCAGATATGCACATGATAAGAAACTAAAAGCCCTTCCGCTATCCGACAACCCTTCCTGCTGGCCAACTCGTGAAATATTTCACCCAGCATATTCCGCAGTTTCCCGTAAATCAGTTTCCACCTTCGCTTGGGGATAAACACCACATGATACTTACAATCCCATCTCGTATGAGCCAAACTCTTAAAGTCTCTCATAGGTCTTCCTCTCGTTTCTTGGTCGAAACTAAAGAATAAATGACCGTAGCCTCGGTCAAACCTATTCGCCCCCCGGCATAGCCGGGGGTTTACTTAATGACTAATTACTACAATATATTGCTATTAAGACGAAAAGCAAGAAACAGACGTGGTCAACCAATTTGTAACGCCCCAGTTAAACCGCTTTTTCAATTTCCATTAATTTCTGTTCAAAATCATTCGGGTTCATATAGCCCAGGTATGAATGCAGCCGTGTACTGTTATAAAACTTGGCAATGTATTCCAGAATATCCTGCTGAGCATCATAGCGATGCCTGGTCATTTCGCCACTGCACCAATTCTTGCTTCAAACTGCCGAAGAAATTTTCCACAAGAGCATTATCCCAACAATCACCTTTCCGACTCATACTGCCTTTTAGGTCATGGGCTTTAAGCAATCACCGGAAGGCTTTGCTCGCATACTGCGATCTTCTGTCAGAATGATGAATCAACCCAGCTTTTTATCAGCGTCGCCACAGCGCCATTTCCAGGGCATAACACACCAGTTTTGCCTTCATTCGTGATCTCATACTTCATCCAACTACTTAGCGGGAATAAAGATCAATAACAACCACCAGGTACAGCCAGCGTTCCTGTGGCGAATTTATATTCTTTCAAATACTGCTTTCTTTTCTCTGTTTTTTTCCATCTCTGTTAAGTCAAATCATGCTTAACTGGGGTGTACAAAACAATAAGACCACTTCACCTTGCGGGTCTTTTTCTTATATCTCTCGTAACCGCTGGCTTCTAAGCTTTGCTGTCTGAGCTTTTTCTATAACAGGTGATCAATAGGTCGATAGTATACGATTTCTGGAGTTAATCAGAGTTGCCCTACGACTATCCCGTTACCTTCCTAGGGCCTGTTAACACTACTTGTGATAAAATGCGCGGATGGAAATTACATCATCGCATTTCAAAATTATAGAAAAATTACTGCCCATACAGCGTGGTA
>JAPHUG010000123.1 GCA_026197195.1 Sedimenticola sp. | reverse complement strand
TTCGGCAATATTGGAGAGATCATAGGCCAAGGTAAGGTCAATCTCACGCTCCTCTGCATTGCCGGTATAATCGGTTTGGCCCACCATCAGACCCAGGGTAGCAGCGCCAAACGAATACTCAGCGCCTACGTATAAGGTCTCCGCGTCAGTGACATAGACCTGGTTACCCTCCTCCAGCGGTTTGATATTCTCACCCAGGTCGGTGAAATGGCCTACACCACCGTCCTTATCCGTGTCGATATAGCCGGCCTTGAGTGCTAGCCCGCCCAGTGTCCCCCGCAGTTCCAGGTGGAGGATATTGCCATCGTTTTCACCCGCCACATCAACATCGGATGTTGCATAATGAGCGGTTAGGCCAAGACCTGATGTGTGCTCATAGTCGACTTTAAGGCCGATCCCATCATAGATCTCATCTTCATGGACATAGTAGGGGTTCAGCGTTAACCCTTCCATAGGCGTGACCTTGGCGTCCAGGAAATAGGCCCCATCATCGCTGATATCAGCAAATGAATGATTGAGTTCATCCTCATTGGCTACCGCAAAACTGCGGCTGTAACCGGCGGTCAGCTCGGTATTGGGCAGAGCGCTCGTGGTAACGGTAATGGCTTCATGGAAGTCCGCTACCCACTCCAGGTCAATCTCCTGACGACCCAATTTGGCACCAAACTGATCACCTTGATAACTGATATAGGCCTCGGTCATGAGGGTGCCGACGCCCTCATCGGAATCTCCCGGGTTGTCTTCATCAATCTCGCTGCCGTGGCGAAAGGCAAGACCCAGTTGAAGTCCATTCAAAGGCGCCGTTTCATATTTAAGCCCCAAAAAGCCTGTGCCATAACCGGAGTCCGCTGTGGTACGGTTATCGATGCCTTTATAGAAAAGATTCAGATCGCCACTCACCGTGCCGTTTTTAAAGGCATCAGAGAGGCTGTCAGCCTGGGCTGAAGAGATACTCAAAACGGCGAGTAGCGATAGTGTAAGCGTGTGCGTTTTCACGTGTTCCCCTTGTTTCGTATAGATAGATAGGTGTTGATTTATCCTTGAAATCTTTGCTGACACCAGTGGACTTTGGTCTAAGGGTGAGCAGCGATAGCGTGATGTTCATTCAAAAGCTGAACAGGCCGGTAAGCAAGATCATGGCGGTTATCAGTGTGGCTAGAATGAGGTCAGTCTGTATTGAGACAGACGATCGGGCTCTTGGATGACGCTTTGTGCTGATTTGCATGGTCTGCCTCACGTTATTCAGTGTTGATTGGTGGTGATATCGGAGAGCTCTTTGGCAAAGGCGGAGAGCCCTGAGCTTCTCAATGGAATAAAGGTCTTGGCGTTTTGTTTGCAGAAGCGCTTAACCTTCAGGCAGGCATCGTGACTGATGCAGTCAACGGGACAGAAGACCATGTCAGCCTTGGATAGCAGGCAGTGCAGATTGGCGCGACTCTCCTCGACACCGCCATCATGGTGCTCAAACTGGCCCTGCAGTTTTTCTACCAGGGCGCGGAAATGTGGTGATAGTGAAGTTCTTCCACCTACATAGACAATCTGTCTTCCGCAAAGATTGCCTGCGGGCTCACTATCCGTGGCCTGTGTATTCCCCAGCATCTGCTGCAGGGCTGATTCAATGGCCTGCTGCTCGGCTTCGACCGCTTGCAGCTTCTGGTTGCTTGAATCGAGTTCGCGGCTTAACTGCTCGGCGCGTTGGGTCGCCGTGGTCAGCCTTCGCCGGGTTCTGTCGAGTTGCCGCGTGGTAATGGCCAGCTCTCTTTGGAGTGCGGTCAACTGTTCGTTTAGTGCGACCTCGGCAGGCGGCCTCTCGGGTGCCTGGCGGCCCATGTGAACCAACAGCTGCTCCTCCAACTGATGAATCAGACGCTGTTTCTGGTTGATCTGGCTTTGATGGTTGTGGGTCTGCTTGATCGAATCAGCTTTGAGTGAGGTGATGCTCTCCTCCAGCGTGACCAGTCTTTTCAGGTCCGCACGATTTGAGGCTCCCTCAAGGTGGGAAAGCATATGGACCTCACCATAGATCTGGTCCAGCAGTGACTCGCTGATATGGGGATGTGAGACCAGCGCCCAGAAGTGGCCGGCTATATCGCCAGATTTCATGGCCTGTTGCCAGGCAGCCTGTAGTGCCTGGTTATCTGGTAGGCGCATCATTAGGTTAATGGTGCGCTGATACTTCTTGTCCAGCAGTCGGGTGAGCAGGCGAGCACTTCGGCCATCCTGTCCGGCGACGGAGACCAGTGCCCGGTGGGCATCGTAATCGGATGCCCTGGGTTCAAGAAGAATGCCGGCTTGCCTGATTATTTTCTTCAACTCATGCAGCGTCAGGCAGGTACCGAGTATGGCGCAATGATAGCTTTTCTCCACCTCCCGGATTTTTAATCGGCGGGTTGGCTTTGGTATGGGTGGCACAAAAGGTTTCTTGGTCAGATCGCACACGTTGCGTGCCTCTCAAGGGAGAGCCCCAGTCTCTCGGAAAAGCTCAATCCCTCATCCTGGATATCATCCAGAGAGAGTTCACCGCTCTCAAGTAAGGGCATTATCCAGCCTGCACCGCAGCGTAGGATCTCCTGACCTGTCTCGGCATCAAGCAGCCGCAGGCAGGGGTCACGCCTTTCCAGCCAAGCATCAATGACGCATCGCATGATTATTCTCTCCGTCTTGTCCATTTGAAACTAATGATAATCATTATCATTCGCAAGTCAAGAAAAACAACCACGAAGTTTGGGGTGAACGGTAAGTCAGGGGCGAGAGTCGAGGACGGGTCAGTAATGGGGGGGTATTTCGTTACCGCCATGACTCCCTTCCGGCGGTTCAAGGCTTCTCATCTGTTTGTGCAGCTCCTGAATAGCGAGCTTCAGGGTGTTAATTTGATTCTGCTGCTGGCTAATGGTCAGGGTAAGTTCCTGAATGGCATCTTCCTGAAAGGCGATCCGATGTTCGAGGTCGATCAATCGATCATTCATGCCTTATGCTCCCGCGACAGGTATTCCATGGATTGCATCTCTTGCAGTCGGCTTACGGCGCGCTCGAATTCAAATGCCAGTCGTTCACCTTGGTACAACTGGTGCGGCAGGGCGGCCGCACTGATAATCAGCTTTACGCCTCGGTCATAAAATTCATCAATCAAAAATACCAATCGCCGGGCCGCATCATCAAGATGGCCGTCGAGTATCGGGATATCAGAGATCATGACCGTATGATAGCAGCGGGCCAGTTCCAGGTAGTCCGCCTGGCTGCGAGGTGGGCCGCAGATAGAGAGGAAATCAAACCAGATCAGGTCATCGGCCTTTCGTTTGACCGGAATCTCTCGCCCATAGAGCGTTATGTTGCCGCCGACCTCACCTGGCTCAGGGGCTAAGTGTTCAAATTCCTCATTGAGTCGATCGGTTACGGTGGCATCAAGCGGTGTATGGTAGACAGTGGCCTGTTCCAGGTAGCGAAGTCGATAGTCTGTTCCGGCATCCAGTTTGACGACCTGGGTGTGCTGGTTGATCAGCGCAATGGCCGGTAAAAAGCTGGTACGTTGGAGACCGTTTTTATACAGATTATCGGGCTCGGTATTGGAGGTGGTGACGAGCGTAACGCCCCGCTCAAAGAGCGATTTGAGTAGCTGTGCAAGGATCATGGCGTCACCGATGTCAGTGACAATAAACTCATCTAGACAGAGTATCCGTGTGCGAGCGGCAAGCGCTTCAGCGACCTTTTCGAGCGGATTTTTCACCCCTTTGTAACGGGCTAGCGCCTCATGGGTCTCCCGCATGAAGTGGTGGAAATGGATACGCAGCTTGTTTT
>JAPHUG010000313.1 GCA_026197195.1 Sedimenticola sp. | reverse complement strand
AATTACTGGATTCCGGTGCCACGGAAGTCCGCACAGCGAAAGACGAAGCAGAGCGGGCACTGTTCTGGAAGGGGCGTAAATCGGCTTTTCCAGCTGTCGGACGCATCTCTCCCGATTACTACTGCATGGATGGTACGGTTCCTCGGAAACGGCTGGCTGAGGTCTTGCAAGAGACCGCCAATCTATCGGAGCAATTTCAGCTGCCGGTGGCCAATGTGTTCCATGCCGGTGACGGTAATCTTCACCCCCTGATTCTCTACGATGCGAATAAACCCGGCGAGCTGAAGCGGGCCGAAGACCTGGGCGCGGCGATCCTTGAACTCTGTGTCAGGGTTGGCGGCACCATCACCGGAGAGCATGGGGTGGGGCATGAAAAGATCCACCAGATGTGTGTGCAGTTCAGCGCGGATGAGCTGACCCAGTTCCATGCCGTGAAGGGGGCGTTTGATCCCAAGCGATTACTCAATCCTGGCAAGGCCATCCCCCAGCCAAAACGGTGTTCCGAGTACAAGGCGCTGGGTTCTGACACCCTGACAGCCCCCAGCGAACGCGGGGCGGCGTAGGGTTTATGACAATGAAAGATGCGGATATCGGCTCACAGTTGGAACAGACGATCGCAGAAGCGGCCGAAGTCGAACAGTCGTTGCAACTGGTCGGCTCTGGGAGCAAGCAGTTTCTGGGGCGGCAGGCCATCGGAAAGCCATTGGCAATGACCGCCCACCAGGGTGTCGTCAACTATGAGCCGCGAGAACTGGTTATCACGGTAAGGTCGGGTACACCCTTGGCCGAACTTGAAACCCTGTTGGCCGCTGAGGGGCAGATGCTGCCTTTTGAGCCGCCACACTTCGGTGATCAGGCCACCCTCGGTGGTACGATTGCCTGCGGTCTCTCGGGGCCCCGGCGCCCCTATCTCGGTGCTGCCAGGGATTTTGTACTGGGTACCACGGTGATCAATGGCTTGGGACGACGGCTTCGCTTTGGTGGCGAAGTGATGAAGAATGTCGCCGGTTATGATGTCTCCCGAATGATGGTAGGCGCCATGGGTACACTGGGTGTGATACTGGATGTCAGTATGAAGGTGCTGCCCCTGCCGGAATCGGACGTCACGCTGGTGCAGGAACTCAGTGAGGGCAAGGCGATTGCATTGATGAATCAACTGGCGGGACGGCCCCTACCGCTCTCGGCAGCAAGCTACGATGGACTCAATCTCTATCTTCGCTTGTCAGGTTCTGAACAGGGCGTGAAGGCGGCATGCAGCCAGGTGGGGGGCGAACAGCTTCCTGATGACGCCGCTTTCTGGACTAAAGTCCGGGAGCACCAGCACCCCTTTTTCAAAACGGACAAACCGCTTTGGCGGCTCTCTATTTCAGCCGCATCACCACCACTTGATCTGCCAGGAAAACAGTTAATTGACTGGGGTGGAGCGCAGCGTTGGTTTCTAGCGGAAGATCCTGAGGTGGATCTGCATGCGATTGCGGCAAGCAGGGGCGGCCATGCCCAGTTATTCCGGGGTGGCGACCGGACTGGTGAGGTGACGCAGCCCCTCAGTGACGGGCTGATGCTGATCCATCAACAGCTAAAGCAGGCCTTCGATCCCAAGGGCATTCTCAATCTGGGCCGACTCTACCGGAAACTCTGATGCAAACGACCCTGCTGCAAACGTTTTTAAGCACCCCTGAAGGCGAAGAGGCTGATCGGATTCTCCGTAGCTGTGTACATTGTGGCTTCTGTACGGCTACCTGCCCCACCTATCAACTGCTGGGTGATGAGCTGGACAGTCCCCGGGGCCGCATTTATCTCATCAAGCAGGTGCTGGAGGGGCAGCCCGTCACACAGCGAACCCAGCGCCATCTGGATCGTTGCCTCACCTGTCGCTCCTGTGAAACCACCTGTCCCTCCGGGGTCAATTACTCCCGGCTGCTGGATATCGGCCGTGTCGTGGTGGAGGGCAAGGTGAAGCGTCCACTGCTGATGGGGCTGCAACGCTGGGGCTTACGCCGGGTGTTGCCCTATTCGAGACGCTTCGCTGCACTCCTTGGGCTGGCCCGACTGGTCAAACCGCTCATGCCGTCGAAGCTGAAGCAGAAACTACCGCCTGCGGTGGTGGCGGCGTCCCGGCCGGAGTCGAACCATGCGCGTAAAGTGCTGGTGCTGGAGGGGTGCGCCCAGTCGGTTACCACACCGAATACCAATACGGCAGCGGCCCGGGTGCTGGATGCGCTGGGTATTTCGTTGATCTCTCCGGAGAATCAAGGTTGCTGTGGTGCGGTGAGTCAGCACCTCTCGGCCGAGACAGAGGCCGCCGGGTTCATGCGACGAAATATCGATGCCTGGTGGCCGCACATTGAGGCCGGAGCTGAGGCCCTGTTGGTGACCGCGAGTGGGTGTGGCGTCCAGGTGAAAGAGTATGGACACCTGCTGCGGCATGATCCGCAATACGCTGATAAGGCCGCCCGGGTATCGGCGTTGGCCAAAGATCTTTGCGAACTTCTGGAGAATGAAGCGCTGGATGGATTGGTCTCAAAGGAGGGGGCGCGCATTGCCTATCACTCACCCTGTACGCTGCAGCATGGCCAGCAGTTAGCCGGGCGGGTAGAGGCTATCCTGAGTCGCCTCGGTTTTGATCTCACGGCGGTGGCCGATAGCCACCTCTGCTGTGGTTCTGCCGGTACCTATTCGATCCTGCAGCCCGAGCTCTCACAGCAGTTACTCAAGAATAAACTGGCGGCCCTGGAAAAGGGTGGGCCGGAGCAAATTGCCACCGCGAATGTCGGTTGTCAGTTGCATCTGGGCAGCTGTGCCAGTCGCCCGGTCAGGCACTGGATTGAGCTGGTGGCGGATGGGTTGGAGAGCCGTGCGACTAGTGTGAAAGCGGACGACGAATAGTCTGAAACAGACCGTGCAGCTTTTTTGCAGTGACGGGTTTAGGTTCAAAACGACACTGTGTCTGATCAATAGCCTGTCCGTTGGTACGACCGCTACAGATCACGATCTGCAGATCGGGGTGTATCGCGCGTAACTGCGAGATCAGTTCTGCGCCACAGCCATCCGGCAGGTTATAGTCCAGCAGGGCCAGGTCGATGGGTGATTGGCTGGCGACGGCCAGCGCCGCGCTACAGCAGTCGACTGATGTCACGGCATACCCCAGATCCTCAAATTCCCAGGTCAGCATCTGCCGAAGCGAGTGGTTATCCTCGACGATCAGCAGATGTCTGGGTGGACAGGCCATCTTAGGCTACCAGGGCTTCTTTCAGTTTGTTGCGGGCGCGGAACAGACGGGTTCCCACGCCGGCTGAAGTGATGCCCAGATGGCTGGCAATCTCCTTCTGGGAGTAGCCGCCGACCACCTGCTGAACCAGCGGTTCGCGATACTCTTCTGGCAGCTCCTCGATCGCTCGGCGCAATACGAAGGCCTCTGTTGAGGTGTCGTAATAGTTGTCGTTGGACTCCAGTGTCTCCAGTGGGATGTCGGAAACCTCCAACTGTTTACGCTCGAAACGACGGGCATTCTCCCGACGCAAAATGGTGAACAACCAGCCCTTGGCAGCCTTTGGGTTCTGCAGCCGATCAACTGACTTCCAGGCCCGGAGCAGGGTT
>JAPHUG010000309.1 GCA_026197195.1 Sedimenticola sp. | reverse complement strand
CTATCATGGCGTATTAAAAAACTGGGTCGAACTTCAGCACGAATATGAGTGCTTCTTCTTTGTTGCCGACTGGCACGCACTGACCACGCACTATGAAGATCCCACGATCATTCCCGAAAGTGTGAATGAGATGGTGATTGATTGGCTTGCCGCAGGCGTCAATCAGGGTGAAGCCAGGATCTTTATTCAGTCTCAGGTGCCGGAACATGCTGAGCTTCATCTGCTGCTCTCCATGATCACCCCTTTGGGTTGGTTGGAGCGGGTGCCAAGCTATAAAGATCAGCAGGAGAAGCTGAAAGAGAAAGACCTGGCGACTTACGGATTTCTGGGATACCCCTTGTTGCAGGCGGCCGATATTCTGATGTACAAGGCGGGTCTGGTACCGGTGGGCGAGGACCAGGTGGCGCATGTCGAGCTGACCCGTGAAGTGGCGCGACGTTTTAACCATATCTACGGTCGTGAGCCAGGCTTTGAAGAGCTGGCTGAACAGGCCATCAAGAAGATGGGCAAGAAAAACGCAAAACTCTACAGTCGCTATCGTAAATCCTATCAGGAGCAGGGTGATCAGGCGGCCCTGGATGCTGCGCGAGCCTTGTTGGACAGTCAGCAGAACATTACCGTCAATGACCGTGATCGGCTGTTTGGCTATCTAGAAGGGAGTGGCCGAGTCATTCTCCCAGAGCCTCAGCCCTTGCTGACCAAAGCCTCTAAAATGCCAGGATTGGACGGACAAAAGATGTCCAAGTCCTACGGTAATACCATCGCCTTGCGTGATGATCCCGAAGTGATTGAGAAGGCCTTGCGTACCATGCCGACGGATACCAACCGGGTCCGAAGAACCGATCCCGGCGATCCTGAGCGCTGCCCGGTCTGGCAGTTCCATCTGGTCTATTCTGATGACTCCGTAAAAAGTTGGGTACAGGAAGGGTGTCGCAGTGCTGGTATCGGGTGTGTGGAGTGCAAACAGCCGGTCATTGATTCGGTACTTCATGAACTGAAACCCATTCAGGCACGAGCAAAAGAGTTTGAGAGTCAGCCAGAGCTGGTTCGCAATATTATCGCAGAAGGGTGTGAGGCGGCGCGGGATATGGCTCAGGCGACCATGGCGGAAGTTCGCCATGCCATGTCGCTCAATTATCGTTAAGATGCCGATTTTGCCCCGCTGTGTCATATCGTCCTGGGGTATATCGGGCTATCATGTACGGCCAAATTGACGGGCAACAGGCACGCGATGACTGAAAAGGAACTCAATCTGCCCCAGCATCCTCATCCTGAACAGGAAGAGATGCCTTTTGCTGTGGTGCAGGGCGCCCCTTGGACCACCTTACCCAAGGACCTCTATATTCCACCTGATGCGCTGGAGGTCTTTCTTGATGCCTTTGAAGGGCCGTTGGATCTTCTGCTCTATCTGATCAAGCGTCAGAATCTCGATATTCTGGATATTCCTATTGCCCAGATCACATCGCAATATATGGAATATGTCGATCTGATGAAGGATATCCGCCTGGAACTGGCGGCAGAGTATCTGGTGATGGCGGCCATGCTGGCAGAGATAAAATCCCGCATGCTGCTTCCCCGTCAGGAGGAGTTGGAAGATGAAGAGGGTGATCCCCGTGCCGAGTTGATCCGTCGCTTGCAGGAGTATGAGCGTTACAAGCAGGCGGCTGAAGATATTGATAATCTGCCGAGGATAGGGCGTGACCTGTTCCAGGCTGAAGCGGATGTGCCGGATCGCATCATAGAGCGGCGACCGCCGGATGTGGATCTGCGTGAACTGCTGTTTGCCCTGAAAGAGGTGATGCACCGGGTGGATATGTTTACTCACCACCATGTTCAGATGGAAGCACTCTCGGTACGGGAGAAGATGTCCAGTGTGCTTGAGCGGGTTAATTCAGATACCTTTACCCTGTTTACGGATCTGTTTGATCCTGAAGAGGGGCGATTGGGTGTGGTGGTCACCTTCCTTGCTATCCTCGAGCTGATCAAGGGCTCCTTGATTGACATGATCCAGGCTGAGAGTTTCGGTCCCATCCATGTCAAGGCGATTGCAGAAGCGGCCCACTAGCTGTTTATGGAACTGATCCGTGTCTGCACTTGAATAGCGGATGGCACTAAAAGAACGGCACTTAGCCAACTTTCTAGAGATTAATAAGTCGAACGGTCGATGATGGATAAACTACAACAAATCGTTGAGGCTGCACTATTGGCTGCGGGCGCACCGCTTACATTGGATCGCCTGCAGGAACTGTTTCTTGAGGAAGAGCGCCCAGAGAAGAAAGAACTACGGGATGCTATCGCCACCTTGAGTGAAGAGTACAGCGGCCGCGGCATTGAGATTGCTGAAGTAGGTGGTGGTTTCCGTATCAATGTCAGGGAGCAGTATGCCCCTTGGGTCTCCCGGCTATGGGAAGAGCGGGCTCCCCGCTATTCTAGAGCTTTGATGGAGACACTGGCCTTGATTGCCTATCGCCAACCGATCACCCGTGGTGAGATCGAAGAGATCCGCGGCGTCAGCGTCAGCAGTAATATTGTAAAAACCCTGCTGGAGAGAGAGTGGGTGAGGGTGGTGGGTACCCGGGATGTTCCTGGCAAACCCTCGCTTTATGCTACGACCCGTGAATTCCTGAACTATTTTGGCCTTAAAAGCCTGGATGAGTTGCCAACCCTCCAGCAGATTCGGGACCTTGATTCGATTAACAGAGAGCTGGAACTGGCTGATCCGGGTAGTGATATTCCGGAAGATGAGGCGTTATCACAGCTGGCTGAGTCGGCGGTGGCTGTTTTGGATGAAGAGCGCGATACGGCCGATGATTCTCAACAGGCCGAGCATTTAGCGGAAGTGATCGCCATTCACCCGGAAGCGTCTGTAGCCGAGGGAGTCGATGATGAGCCGCAAGCCGACCCTACGACAGCTGTCGAAGAATCAACCGAACCTTTAGAAGCGTCAACCCAGGCCGAGCCAGATGAAACGAGACAAGAGTAAAACCCAAGCGACCCCCTTACAGGGTGAGCGGTTGCAGAAAGTACTGGCCAATGCCGGTTTTGGTTCGCGGCGCGAGTTGGAACGACAGATT
>JAPHUG010000242.1 GCA_026197195.1 Sedimenticola sp. | reverse complement strand
GCCCACATCGATCATGCGGGTGCCGCAGGTGAACTCTCAAGACGTTTAAGCATACCCATTGAGGGACCGCATCAAGAGGATAAGTTCTGGATCGATGATCTGGCAGAGCAGGCCAAGATGTTTGGCTTTCCTCCGGCTGAGACTTTTGAGCCTGCTCGCTGGCTGAATCAGGGCGATCGGGTGCAGGTCGGTAACCAGGAGCTGGAAGTGCGTCACTGTCCCGGTCATACCCCCGGTCATGTGGTGTTCTTTAATGCAAAAGAGAAGGTCGCCATTGTCGGTGATGTGCTGTTTAGTGGTTCCATTGGGCGTACCGACTTCCCCAAAGGGGATCATGCCACACTGCTGCGTTCCATTCGTGAACAACTCTGGAGTATGGGGGATGACGTTGAATTTATCTCTGGTCACGGCCCTGTTTCAACCATTGGGCATGAACGAACGACCAATCCTTTCCTGAATTAATTCCTGTTTATTTATCACGCCCGGCATTAAACGCTGGGTGTGATGAATAACGGCTCAGCCAGACGCCACCCGGGTTTCCCGCTGTTCTCTATTGATCAAACTAGCGAGTCTTTCTACACCCTGTTCGATTAACTCAATCGGGCTGTTGGAGAAGTTGAGTCGCATGCTGTTATTTGACTCACCCCGGGTATAGAAGGCTTCACCTGGAACAAATGCCACTCCCTGCTCAACGGCGGCATTAAATAACGCCAGGGTACTCTCATTCGTCGTCAGTGTGGCCCAGATGAACATACCGCCTTCAGGTTTGGTGAACTGCAATGTCTCTGGCATGGTGCGACTAAGCGCTGATGCCATGATTTCGAGTCGCTCGCCATAGGCGGCGCGTATCTTCTGCAGATGAGGTTTTAGTGCGCCACTTTGCAGAAAATGGAGTACCAGTTGCTGGTCATAGCCGCTGGAGTGCAGGTCTGCGGCCTGTTTCAGTTTCTCAACTACCTTGATGATCTCCTGCGGTGCATTGATCCAACCCAGTCGAAGTGCAGGGGCAATGATTTTGGAAAATGAACCAAATCGTATGACCCGATCAGGCATCAGCGTATGCAGGCTTGGCTGCATCTCTCCGGTATAGCGCAAGGCCGCATAGGGTGCATCCTCCAGGATCAGAAAATTGTATTTTTTCGCCAGTGCAACCAAACGCTTCCGCCGCTCTAGAGAGTAACTGGCGCCGGTTGGGTTTTGGAAATCAGTCACGGTATAGAAGAAGCCGATGGACTCCTGCTTAACCACTCTTTCGAGTGCCTCAAGGTCAGGTCCCTGATCATCTGAAGGAATGCTGACGAGTTCAGCCTGATTAGCCCGCAATACTTGCAAGGCCCCCAGGTAGGTTGGTCCTTCCACGACGACTTTCTGGCCCGGATCAATCAGACAGCGAACCACCAGGTCCAGCCCCTGTTGAGAGCCGGTGGTAACAATTATATTTTCCCGCTTTGAATCGGCGACGGTCAGATGCTCGGCAATATACTCTCTTAGCGGCACCAGGCCGGCGGTTTCACTGTATTGATAGAGGGCGCTGCCCAGGTTCTGGTGCATCGCTTGGGCCGCTTGTTGTAGATCTTCCACAGGGAAAAGGGCCGGGTCTGGCAGGCCGCCAGCAAAAGAGATGATATGAGGTTGCTGGGTGACAGCGAGAATGTCCCGAATAAACGAGCTGTTAAGATCTTTAGTTCGCTGGGCAAACATCCGCTAATCCTCTCCTGGGTTATGGGTTAGTTGAGCATAAGTCAGAGGGGCTGAAATTCATTTGATCGGATGGGGGTATTATTTTGTTCAAATGTGCTATTTTTCGATCATGGGACTACGCAGAAATACCGCTTATGAACACCAGGAGCGCATCAATGAGGCGCTGTACCTTATTCATGCCGATCTTTCTGGTGAGCTGGATATTTCCTCCCTGGCAGAGCGTGCCTGTTATTCACCATACCATTTCCAACGGATCTTCAAGCAGATTACCGGGGAGAGTGTGCATGACTATGTGCGACGTAGCCGACTGGAGTGGGCTGCAAATCTGTTGATCTATAACCCGGATACAGCGATTGTCGAAATCGCCACCGAGTGTGGGTTTTACTCGAATGCCTCTTTCAACCACGCCTTCAAGGCCTTCTTTGATTGTTCACCCAGTGTCTGGCGCAGAGAAGGCTATGAGAATCGTAGTCGTACCCTGAAGGCGCTCTGGTCCGCCTCTGATGCCAATCCCCACCGTAAGTACTATGCCGATACGCTACAGGCCTGTGATCAACCTGACTTACCGCCGGTGACCATCAGGCACTTGGCGAGTCAGCCGGTTGCCTACATCCGGCATGTGGGCTATGACCAGGGTATAGGCGCGGTCTGGGCCCGTCTGCTGGACTGGGCGACGAACCATAATGTCGACCCTGAACAACAGCAGATGATTGCGCTCCATCACAGTAATCCGGATTTGATACCGTTTGATCGATGCCGTTATGTCGCCTGTCTGACACTCCCCTCCAAGATCTATCCCAGTGATGGGGTAGGGGTCATGGAGATACCGGGCGGGCTGCATGCCTGTTGTGAAGCCGAAGGGGGATTTGGAGATCTACTGTATCTGATGCGTAATCTTTACATGTACTGGCTCCCTGCCAGTGATTACCGGGCCAGGAGTATTCCGCCCCACGCCTGTTATCAGGAGAACCATTTCATAAACCGGAGTCGACGGTTTCGCTTGGAATTTTGTATCCCCGTCAGTTGCAAACGCTGATAATAAGACCGGTTGTTGTTGATGATGATAAATACCATCTGTGCAACAGGGATATAAAAGGCTAAGCCGGTGTTTTCAAAGGTTTAGTGATGCATGTCATGTAGGGTGATGAGAGCGGGTCCGTTTGCTGGACAGTGGCTGAGTGAATACCTATTCTAGTGGTGCGATGAGAACGTATAACGCCCTGTTGTTCAGTGTGATTCTCTCCATTTTGATTGGTGGTGTCTTTTTTACGGCTGCTTTTCCCCAAGGCCAGTCGATTCACTATCCGCTTCACACATTTATTGAAAGTCTGGGTGCCTTTATCGCCCTGCTGATTGCAGTATTGATCCTCATGCTGCGGATCTACAATCGCCTGCCAGTGCGCTATGTCTGGATTGTTTCAGCGTTGGTCGGTATGGGGGTGCTGGATGGTTTTCATGCCATCTCACAGGATATACAAGCGTTTATCTGGCTTCACTCGCTGGCCATGTTGTTTGGCGGATTGATCTTTGCCTTTATCTGGATGCCAAATGCACTCTCACAATGGTGCCATGATCATCATTTGCCGATCTTTGTTTTTGCAATCACTTTTCTGATCGGCGCACTCTCTCTCGGATTTCCTCATTTAGTACCTCTCATGAGCCAGGAGTCAGAGTTTACTCTGATAGCGAGTGCACTCAATCTGATGGCCGGTGGCTTGTTTCTTATCGCCGCGCTCTATTTTTATTTTGAGTATCGACAATCAAGAATTCGGGACAATAGTATCTTCGCCAGTCACTGCCTGCTGTTCGGTATCTCCGGCCTCCTGTTTGAGTTTTCGACCCCCTGGGATGGCGTCTGGTGGTATTGGCATATCCTTCGCTTTGCGGCCTATTCGCTTGTGCTTTACTACTTTTTTATGCTTTCTCATGCAGAGGAGCGCCAACTGCAAGCGCTCAATAGTGAGCTGGAAGAGCAGGTTGGCCGCAGAACACAGCAGTTGAGAAAGGAGCTTAAAGAGCGTGAACGGATAGAGAAAGAGCTGAAGCATCTGGCGACACACGATCCACTGACGGGGCTGTATAACCGTAATGAGTTAGAGCGCCGAATTACTGATGATCTGGCACGCGCTGACCGTTACGTTCACTCGCTCGCTATCTTCATGGTGGATATCGATCACTTTAAAGCGATCAATGATCACTATGGACATGCGGGTGGTGACCGGGTATTGCGCAGTGTGGCGTTTGAACTGGAGCGCTCATTGCGAAAGACCGACTATGTTGCCCGGTTTGGTGGCGAAGAGTTCCTGGTGGTGTTGCCGGAAACTTCCCATGCCATGGCGGTAGAGTTGGGGGAGCGTCTGTTGCTACAGATTTCGAGTCATCAGGCTCAGCTGGGTGATGAGTCTGTAACGCTGACCATCAGTATCGGGGTTGCCAGTTATCCTGCTATTGCCAAGGGCTGGGATGATCTTCTGGATGCGGCTGATAGGGCTATGTATCAGGCCAAGCATGATGGGCGAAATTGTCTTAGATCCGCAGAGCAACTGGTCTATTGATCAGGGGGTGGTCTGGGCCAGTTTTCTGTTGCTGTTATCCCGTTTCATCTGGTTTCTTGAATCGAGGGAAAAGATGATCAGACCCAGCCAGATGAGGGAGAAGGTGATCATGTGCGGTATTGAAAAGGGTTCATTAAACAGAAACACCGCAAGCAGAAACTGAACCGTCGGATTAAGGTACTGCAATAGTCCGACCGTACCCAGCCGCAAACGCTTGGATGCCGAAGTGAAAAGGATCAGGGGCAGGGCGGTCATTAAGCCTGAACCCAGCAGCAGCAGATCGAAGCCGATGTTCAGGGTGCCAAATACCAATGTACCTTCGAGCTGCAGCAGCCAGAGATAGCCCAGTGCAACCGGGGCAAGAAACAGACACTCTAGTGTGAGCCCCACCAGTGCACTGACGTTGACCTTTTTTCTCACCAGGCTGTAAAAACCGAATGATAGGGCCAGCAGCAAGGCTATCCAGGGGAGTTGTTGAATAGCCACCAGCAGATTCAATACGCCGATACAAACCAGTATTAAGGAGATGACCTGATTTCGACTTAACCGCTCATCCAGAAACAGGCGTCCGAGTACCACCATCACAATCGGCATGATGAAGTAGCCCATGCTCGCCTCAAGGGCCTTTTCATTGTTCACGGCCCAGATGAAACCCAACCAGTTGACTGAAACCAGGATGGAACTGACCAGCAGAGTGAGCAGAATCTTTTTGTTGGAAAACAGCCCCAGGAAGATTCTGATCTGCCCTGTCACCGCAATCAGAATCAATGTGAACAGGAGTGACCAGATGGCACGATGAGCAATGATCTCCAGTGCCGGGGCTTCACCAATTGCACGGTAGTAGAGTGATGAGAATCCCCAGATCAGGAAAGCACCTAACGCACTGGCAACGCCCAGGTTGATCGAGCGCTCATGTTCT
>JAPHUG010000512.1 GCA_026197195.1 Sedimenticola sp. | reverse complement strand
AGATCGAAGAAGTGGGTCTGACCCTTGAAGTTCAACAGCAATTGGGTGACGGCATCGCACGTACGATCGCGATGGGTTCAACCGACGGTCTGAAGCGTGGTGTTGAAGCGACCAATACGGGTGCGCCTATCACTGTTCCAGTAGGACAGGGAACATTGGGCCGTATCATGGACGTTCTCGGTACACCTATCGACGAGCAGGGCCCTGTTGATACGGATCAGTTCATGCCGATTCACCGTGTCGCTCCGAAGCTGGAAGATCAGTCAACGGCTACCGAGATCCTGGAGACAGGTATTAAGGTTATCGACCTGATCATGCCTATCGTTAAGGGTGGTAAGGTTGGACTCTTCGGTGGTGCAGGTGTTGGTAAGACGGTAACGCTCATGGAGCTTATTCGTAATATCGCGGTTGCTCACTCAGGTTTCTCGGTTTTCGCAGGTGTAGGTGAGCGTACTCGTGAGGGTAACGACTTCTACCACGAAATGGCTGAAGGTGGCGTACTTGATAAAGTGGCGCTGGTTTACGGTC
The DNA here is from genome assembly GCA_026197195.1 of Sedimenticola sp. GTDB lineage: Bacteria > Pseudomonadota > Gammaproteobacteria > Chromatiales > Chromatiaceae > Sedimenticola. The sequence continues at coordinate 5,055 of JAPHUG010000512.1, read as the reverse complement.
AGATGAATGAGCCCCCAGGCAACCGTCTCCGTGTTGCACTGACCGGCTTGACCATTGCTGAGAACTTCCGTGACGAAGGCCGTGACGTTCTGTTGTTCGTTGACAACATCTATCGTTACACCCTGGCAGGAACCGAGGTATCGGCACTGCTGGGTCGTATGCCATCTGCGGTAGGTTATCAGCCAACGCTGGCAGCTGAGATGGGTGTTCTTCAAGAGCGTATCACCTCAACCAAGACCGGATCTATCACCTCATTCCAGGCGGTATACGTACCGGCGGATGACTTGACTGACCCCTCTCCCGCTACCACCTTTGCTCACTTGGATGCCACCTTGGTACTGTCCCGTCAGATCGCGGAGCTGGGTATCTACCCTGCTGTTGATCCGCTGGATTCTACCTCACGTATCCTGGATCCCCATGTTGTGGGTGAAGAGCACTATGGTGTGGCTCGTGGTGTTCAGGGAACCCTGCAGCGCTATAAAGAGCTGAAGGATATCATCGCCATTCTTGGTATGGACGAGCTGTCAGAAGAAGACAAACTGACCGTAGCCCGTGCCCGTAAGATTCAGCGTTTCCTTTCACAGCCGTTCTTCGTTGCTGAAGTATTCACCGGTTCACCCGGTAAGTACGTAGCAGTAAAAGACACCATCGCCAGCTTCAAGGCCATTCTCGAAGGTGAGTATGATCACCTGCCAGAGCAGGCCTTCTACATGGTCGGCGGTATCGAAGAAGCTGTTGAGCGTGGCGCAGGCGACTAATCAAGTCTGGAGAATCTAAATGGCCATGACCATTCATGTGGACATTGTTAGTGCGGAAGGTGCGATTCATTCAGGTCAGGCTGAGATGGTTTATGCACCTGGCGTAATGGGTGAACTTGGTATTGCACCAAGGCACACTCCCCTCGTTACACGTCTGAAGCCAGGTGATGTACGAGTGGATACGGGTAAAGGAGAGATGGAACACTTCTATGTCTCTGGCGGTATCCTGGAAGTCCAACCTCATGTTGTGACCGTCCTGGCTGATACGGCTATCCGTGCCAAAGATATTGACGAAGCATCTGCATTAGAAGCTAAGAAAAGAGCTGAAGAAGCACTTGCGGGTCAAAAAGAAGAGTTTGAGTATGCCAAGGCGCAAGCCGAACTGGCAGAGGCAGTGGCTCAATTAAGAGCAATCGAAAAACTCAGGAAAACGAAATAATCCTGAGCGAAAGCTGTGCAAAAAAACCCTGCCTTTCTGGCGGGGTTTTTTGTTTCTAGAGCGACTATTTCTGTATAGCTGCCTATACTTGTACGTGGGATATGGACAAATACAGCCTACAAAATAAACGCTTCAAAAAGATACAGCAATCGCTGTTCCTTGCGCTCGCCCTCCTTCTCATCCTTTTACTCTGGCAGACAGGCCACTGGTCGCGCCAACTGGCGCTGCAGAATCTGCAACAGCAAAACCAGCATCAGTTACGACTATTCGTTGCCAACCTGGAAGGTGAATTAGAGAAGTATGAATTTCTACCGGAACTGTTGGCGACCAACAGTCTGCTGATCAACTTTTTTCAAAATCCGAATGATGTAAAGCGGATAACCGATCTTAACCGGTACCTGGAAACCATTAATAGGGTTGCCGATGCCTCCGATACTTATCTGATGAATGCTGAAGGCTGGACAATTGCCGCCTCAAACTGGTTATCAGAGCGTCCATTTATCGGCCGGAACTTCTCCTATCGACCCTATTTTCAGGAAGCCATGAAGGGCAAGCTGGGACGCTACTTTGCCCTTGGGTCAACATCAAACAAACGCGGTTATTACTTTGCCTATCCGGTGAAAGATGGTGACACCATATTGGGCGCCGTTGTAATTAAAATTGAGTTACAGGGTTTTGAAGAGAGTTGGCGCGAACTCAACGAGGAGTTTGTAGTAACCGATCCTGATGGCGTTATCTTTATCTCTACCAATGATGCCTGGCGTTATAAAAGCCTCTACCCGCTTAACAAGGAGGTGATCAATCGGGTACAGGACAGTCGCCGCTATGGTGATGCCGCCATCGGGACACTGAATGTATCGAAAAAAGATCAACTCTCTGCACAGGCGCAGGTTGTGAATATCGGTGATCCACGAATGAGCGATCACCTGATGCTTGTACGTGATATGCCGGAGGCCGGTTGGCAAGTTCATATCTTTGCCGGGCTTGGTGTAGTGAATGCGCAAGTACTCAAGTCACTGCTGGTCACCACCATTGTCTACGTGGCCATTGTGTTTCTTATCTTCTACTTCATTCAACGCAGCCGGCGTTTGAAAGAGCGTGAGCGTTACGAAAAAAGGGCCAAGCGCATACTTGAACAACGGGTTAAAGAGAGAACAGCCGATCTTACTGCGGCCAATATCCGTCTGCTACGTGAAATAGAAGAGCATCGACGTACCGATGATACCCTGCGTAAAACGCAGGATGAGTTGATACAGGCAGCAAAGATGGCGGCACTCGGTCAGATGTCATCAGGAATAAATCACGAACTTAACCAGCCATTGGCCGCGATACGCTCCTATGCAGACAATGCCCGTGCCTACCTTGATCGAGACCGTAAGGATGAAGCCAGTTGGAATCTGGAACAGATTGCTGAACTGACGGAGCGAATGGCAAAGATCAGTCGCCAGCTAAAAGTGTTTTCAAGAAAAACCACGGGACAGCTGGTTCCGGTTTCTGTTCAGGCGGTGATAGACAATGCATTGAAGATTGTTGGGCCTCAACTAAAAGACACTGAAACCGAATTTCATCGCATGCACCCGGCCGATGAAGTTTATGTAATGGCGGACATGGTTCAACTGGAACAGGTGCTGGTCAATCTGATCTCTAACGCCGTTCATGCGGTGGAAAAACAACCGACACGCTGGATTCGAATGGTTGTTGAAGTGGATAGCGAAAAAGCAACCATTCAAATTATCGATAACGGGCCGGGTATCGCAACTGAAAACCTGGAACGGATATTTGACCCCTTCTTCACGACCAAATCAGAAGACAGAGGTCTGGGTCTGGGTCTGTCAATTTCTTATCGGATCGTGGAGATGATGCATGGTACATTGTCTGCCAGTAATCAAAAGTCGGGTGGCGCGGTCTTCACATTGAAATTGGATCTTGCCAGCCTCACGGAAAACGAGACGCAAGCAGAGTCACTCGTTGAATAACAGCCGAAGTTTCTTGGTTCAGACAGTATAGATAAATAAATATGAGTCAGTCGAAACCCATCATCTACTTTATTGACGATGAAAAACATATCCGCATGGCCAATCAGCAAACGCTGGAGCTGGCAGGATTTGACGTGCAAAGTTTCAACGGCGCTGAAAAAGTATTGCCACTACTGTCTCTTGAATGGAATGGCATAGTGGTTTGTGATATCAAAATGCCTGGCATGGATGGGCTCACCTTTTTATCCAAGGCGTTAACCATCGATCGTGATATACCGATTATTCTGGTGACAGGACATGGTGATATTACCATGGCAGTCAGTGCCATTCAGGACGGTGCCTACGACTTTATTGAAAAGCCGTTTGCGTCTGAAAAACTGATCGAAACCGTTCGGCGTGCATTGGATAAACGGGCGCTGACATTAGAGAACAGGACCTTGCGCCAGGAGCTTGAGACACAGAGTGTGCCCGGTCCACGTATCATTGGTCGCACACCGGTCATACAACGCCTGCGTGCAACGATTGCCAGTGTAGCCAATACCGGCGCTGATATTTTGATTGTAGGTGAAACCGGAACCGGTAAAGAGCTGGTTGCACGATCACTGCATGAATCATCAGGTCGCGGCAATAATAATTTTGTCGCGGTGAACTGTGGTGCGGTTCCTGAGAACTTGATTGAGAGTGAGTTGTTCGGTCATGAGGCCGGAGCCTTTACCGGTGCACAAGAGCGAAGAATCGGTAAGTTTGAACATGCCAATGGCGGCACGCTATTTCTGGATGAAATAGAGAGTATGCCGTTACCCGTACAAGTGCGCCTGCTTCGTGTGTTACAGGAGCGCGCAATTGAACGCATCGGTTCCAATGAACTGATCCCGCTGGATATGTGCGTGGTTGCTGCGGTGAAGATCGATCTAAGAGAAGCGGCGGATGCCGGTACTTTTCGTGAAGACCTTTACTATCGCCTTAACGTGGTCACCATTGATATTCCGTCATTGCGAGAACGCAAAGATGACATCCCGCTGCTGTTTCATCATTTCCTTCTGGTCGCCAATGCCCGTTACTTACGTGAAGCCCCCGCTCCGTCCGCAGATCAGATCCGGGTTTTGCTGACACACTCCTGGCCTGGCAATGTGCGTGAATTACGTAACGTGGCAGAACGCTATGTGTTGCTGGGTGAGAGTTGCGGTTTTGATCTAGACCAGTTGATGCATGGAACTGAGGGGACTTCGGCCATTACGCTTCCGGAACAGGTTGACTGTTTTGAGAAGAGTATTATCGCGCAAGCCTTGGCCAATCATAAAGGTAATATCAAGGAGACGATGACGACCCTCGGCGTACCGAGAAAAACCCTCTATGACAAAATGAAAAAATTTGGCCTCGACAAAAGCGAGTACAAATAACGCCTCTGATCAATAACGAGGTTCAATAATCAGACAATAAAAAAGTGCGGATGTATAAACACCCGCACTTTTTGTTGCCCCCTTTGCCAAGGTGACGGTTTTGAACTAGAAAACTATTTTGTAACCGGTACCACTAAAACCGGCCGGTCACTGATATTGATTAGCTTGCGTGCGGTAGATCCTAATAGTGCTGCACCTAAACTTGGATTCGTGTGGGTACCCATCACAATAAGGTCGACATTGTGTGCCGTGGCAAACTTCTTGATTTCTTCGGCAGGCCGTCCTGTGACAACCGTTACATCTGAAACCAGATCAGAATCCTCACCCAGTTCTTCCCGGTAAAACTCTTCCAGGCGCTGCTCCATTTTGTTAAGAATGGTACGTAGCTCTTCGTTTTCAAAGTCATCCGACATGTCGGGTACATAAAGCTCCAGTACCGCCATCCCGGTGTTACCGATCGGTTCGGCAACATGCAGCATGGT
>JAPHUG010000264.1 GCA_026197195.1 Sedimenticola sp. | reverse complement strand
TGATTAGTGAGTCTATGGTATACGATTTCCTGAATTAATCAGAGTTGCCCTAAAGATTCTTCTCATGCGTTTATGGAGTAACCACAGAGGAAGTGCCAAATAATCATGTATGACCTTGACGCCTGGATAAAGCCAAATTAAAGAAGAGGGTAACCGTACCCACACATAATGTTTAGCCAAAGGCGTTGTTAGGGTGCGCAAAATATAGCGCAAACGATCCTGTATGCGCTCTCTCTGCCTGTACTGATAGTAGCTTAAGGCGTAGATATTTGGGGCTACTATCGTCTCCTCAGAAAAGCGGGTCATTGCTTTTTTAGCTAACCAAAAGGCAGTACGATCAACCCCAATCTGATGCTTCAATACTTCAGGAAGGTCTATCAACCCACAGTGTGCTATTAATTCTAAACCGGTTCTAACTACTCGCAGGCATCCCTGGTCGGCAGCGAGTTCGGTAGATAAACGCCAATTGGCATCAGGATGCTCATCAATATAGTACGCTAGATCAACAACCGATTTAAGCGATGGCCAATGTTCCTTTGCACCATGTATGCATAATATTAAAAAGTAATCTTCTGGTGATGGTGATTGCACTGTAATGCCATGAGTCAACTTACTTATGGATCGGTCCCATATTGCGCCATAGTTCAATTCGTAGGAAACTGTAGAAGGTGTCAGTGCCCAGTGGGGTTCAACCGCAAGCTCTGGATCACCCCCGTAGATAATATACTGCCCTCCATATCGACGAATGGCATCATACTCAATCGCGGTAGTGCCGTTAGGTAACCTATAACCCAAACTAAATAAGACATCCATTGCCTGTTTGAGTCTCTCTTCAGGTAATAATATATCCAGATCCCTAGAGATACGAAGTGTAGTATCACCATAGGCCAGACCCCCAAGCAATGGTCCTTTGAAGGGCATAATCTCTATACCAACACGCTCCATTGCACGGCCTATTTCAACTAATGCTGTCAGTAATCGCCTATTCTGATCACGCACGCTTTCTACATAAAACTCAAAGGCTGAAACAAGCTCCGGAGGTACTAAATCAAGATAGTTCTCCTCTAGCACGGCAAAAATGAGTGGAGTTAACTGGTGATCCAGCGCCAGCTGAATAAAGTGCTCCCAATCTATCGTTTGCAGATCTACTTCTGTTTGTCTGCTACGGGTAGGGTCTTTCCGAGCAAGTCGCACTAGCAACTCAAGCTCTTTATCAAAAGTCACTTTTCTATTTTCTCCAAGCTGGGTAACAGGTTGGCTTGGTAGTTCTGATCAAATGCATGATCAATCGCAAAACGCCTTTACAGATGTCGGTTTCTTCAGGTTTCCACCGTTAAGTCACAGCATCAGCAACATGAATTGTACCAGCAAAGTCAAATCCCATTACTTTGCCTATACTTGAAGCAATAAAAGCAACAAGCAGGGCAGAGGGGTGAGGCGACTTACACTAACCAGTCAACGCTTGGCCGCCGTTTTTCTGGTAGGCATGCTCCTGCTATTCTCCCCTATTGTCACACTGTTCGACCGGCCTCTATTCTGGTTCGGTATTCCACTGCTTTACCTCTATCTGTTTGCCATTTGGATCCTGCTGATTGCGATGATGGCATTGATTATCGGGGCGAGAAAATGACCCATCCAAGACCGCTGTATCATAAAGACCATTAGGCCGGCCCATGCTTGGCGGCCCTTTAATTATTATTACATCCCTATTCTATCTTGGGTTGTTGTTTGCGGTTGCCTACTGGGCTGATCGACGGGCAGACCGGGGGCGGTCGGTGATCGCCCACCCTACCGTCTATGCGCTGTCACTGGCCGTCTACTGTACCGCCTGGACCTATTACGGCAGCGTCGGCCGTGCGGCACAAAGCGGTATTGGTTTTCTGCCCATCTATATCGGGCCCACACTGGGTGCTGCCCTCTGGGTCTTTCTTCTCCTGAAGATGATCCGGGTCAGTAAATCTCAGCGTATTACCTCCATCGCTGATTTCATCTCCTCTCGTCATGGCAAGAGTCATCTGCTTGGTGGCCTGATAACGATTATCGCGGTGGTTGGCATCGTGCCCTACATCGCGCTGCAGTTAAAAGCGGTATCTAACAGCTTCACCATTCTGCAGCACTACCCTGACATCATCATGCCTAGCCATACCGCAGCGCTACCAATATGGCAGGATACCGCCCTCTATGTGGCTCTGCTGCTGGCCCTGTTTACGATATTGTTCGGCACCCGACACCTGGATGCCAGTGAACGCCATGAAGGGCTGGTTGCTGCCATCGCTTTTGAATCCATTATCAAGCTAGTAGCACTCACTGCCGTTGGGCTATTTGTAACCTTTGGTCTCTATCATGGCTTTGCTGATGTGATGCAACAGGCGCGCACCGCTGGTTTACTGCAGCCCATGTTTGAAACCTCCTCCATATCCAGTATCAACTGGTTCAGCTTCTCTTTTCTCTCCGCCATGGCGGTACTGTTACTACCGCGTCAGTTTCAGGTCGCCGTGGTGGAGAACAGCAGTGAACGACATATCTCCCGTGCCGTATGGCTGTTTCCACTCTACCTGTTACTCATAAATATTTTCGTTTTGCCCATTGCATTGGCTGGTCTGCTGGCATTTCCTGATGGGGGTGTGGATGCCGATACCTTTGTCCTGACCCTGCCCATTGCCCACGGTCAGGAGTGGCTGGCCATGCTCTCCTACCTGGGGGGGCTTTCCGCAGCTACTGGCATGGTGATTGTTGAGACCATCGCCCTCTCCACCATGGTCTGTAACGACCTGGTGATGCCGCTGTTGCTCCGGCACTGGCGAACCCGTACGGCCCCCGTTGACCTGACATCCGTACTGCTGCTGGTACGCCGCAGCGCCATATTTGCCATCTTGCTGCTGGGCTACACCTATTTTCGGGTAGCCGGTGAGGCCTATGCTCTGGTCTCAATCGGCCTGATCAGCTTTGCCGCGGTGGCTCAGTTCGCCCCCACCCTGTTTGGTGGACTCTACTGGCGCGGTGGCACCCAGGCCGGTGCGCTGGCGGGACTGGGCGCCGGATTTGCCGTCTGGATCTACACCCTGCTGTTACCCTCGTTTGCCAAATCTGGCTGGCTGCCCAGCTCTTTCCTTGAATTTGGTCCTTTCGG
>JAPHUG010000022.1 GCA_026197195.1 Sedimenticola sp. | reverse complement strand
GGGACCACTCGCGTCGGTAAGACCAGGCTGGCCGAGATCCTCATCACCCAGGACATCCGTCGCGGGGATGTGGTGATCGTTTTCGACCCCAAGGGCGATGCCGGTTTGTTACGGCGTGTATATGCAGAGGCCAAACGGGCCGGACGGACCAAAGACTTCTATATGTTCCATCTGGGGTTTCCACAGGTTTCGGCTCGCTACAACGCCATCGGCAACTTCTCGCGAATCACCGAGGTTGCCACCCGCATCGCCAACCAGTTACCCAGTGAAGGCAATTCGGCAGCCTTTAAGGAGTTCGCCTGGCGATTCGTCAACATCATTGCCCGTGCACTGGTGGCGCTAAACCGCCGTCCGGACTATCAGCAGGTCCGACGCTACATCAACGATATTGAACCTCTGTTCACGGAGTATGCCGAGGCGCATCTGGATACACACGGCGCTGAGGATTGGAAGGAACAGGTCGAGGAGCTGTCGAGCAAGATCTCGGAACGAAACCTGCCGGCAGCGCTAAGAGGGCGCAGTAAAGAAGCTATCGCGCTGATGCGGCACCTGCAGACACAGGACCTCTACGATCCAGTCCTCGATGGGCTGGTGTCTGCCTTCAAGTACGACAAGACCTACTTCGACAAGATCGTCAGTTCCGTCGGTCCGCTGATGGAGAAGCTGACCACGGGCAATATCGCCGAACTGATCTCGCCGGATTATCTGGATAAGAACGATACGCGTCCGATCTTCGAATGGATGGAAGTCATCCGACGCAAGGGGATCGTCTACGTCGGTCTGGACGCCCTGACTGATACCACCGTGGCCAGTGCGGTAGGCAATTCCATGTTCGCTGATCTGGTGTCGGTCGCCGGACACATTTACAAGCATGGCGTGGACGGAGAATCCATCGACACCCCGCCCACCATCTCCATGCATGCCGATGAGTTCAACGAACTGATCGGTGACGAGTTTGTCCCCCTACTGAACAAGGCCGGTGGGGCCGGCTTTCAGGTCACGGCCTACACCCAGACCTGGTCGGATGTCGAAGCGCGCATCGGCAATCGTGCAAAAGCAGGGCAGGTCGCCGGTAACTTCAACACAATGATCATGCTGAGGGTGAAAGAGCTGGCTACGGCCGAGATGCTCACCGACCAGCTACCCAAGGTTGAGGTGTTCACCCTGATGAGCGTTTCCGGTGTCAATGATTCCTCGGAGCCGGGTTCCGGGATCGATTTCAGCTCCCGCAACGAGGATCGAATCAGTGTTTCAGAAGTCCCGTTGCTGACACCGGCCGAGTTGATAACCCTACCCAAGGGACAGGCCTTTGCCCTCCTGGAAGGTGGCCAGCTATGGAAGATTCGCATGCCGTTGCCCGCGACGGACTCGGATATGCCTGAAACGCTCACTGAGATAACCAATGAGATGGAGCGCACCTACATCACCAACGATCACTGGTACCGCGTGCAGGAACCGTGGTGGGGAGTCGCGCCGGACGTCAGCGAACACGAGGTAGAACCGGAGGCCTCCGATGGCTGAGGCCGTAGCAGATCCTCGTCGCCGTGTGATTCAGCAAGGGCTGTTTTCGAAGACCTTATCGGCGGTCGCGAAGGTCATCCTGTGGTTATTGTTTTCGCTGTTGTTCTCGATCATCGTGGAGTGGGCAGGCATGGTGCTTTGGTGGCCGGATGAAGGGGTCGATCACAGCCGTACCATGCTGGTCACGGAGATTAGCTATCTCGACAATGATTTTCGTCGCAGTGTTGTGACCTCCGATCCGGCACGATTCGCCAAACGGTTCGCCGATAATTCCTACCACTACCTTTTCGAGGTGACGCGGTTTGTGGATTTCATCCAATGGGTGTCACTGCCTCCGCGGAAGTATGAGCAGGGCGTCAGGGCGACGCTGCATAAGGTCTATAAACCCCTGGCAGAGTACGTACTGGCCATGATGCAGGTGACCCAGGTGTTCTCAGTGCGCCTTGCCATTTTGACCCTGGCGATGCCGATATTTTTACTGTTTAGCCTGGTCGCGCTTATCGATGGATTAGTACAACGCGATCTGCGTCGATGGGGTGGAGGTCGAGAGAGTTCCTTTGTCTATCACTATGCGAAGAAGGCGGCACTACCTTTGGTTGTCCTGACCTGGGTGACCTATCTGGCCTTGCCGTTCAGTCTGCATCCGATCTTCGTTATTTTGCCATTTGCAACCTTGTTCGCGCTGACGGTGGCGGTCACGGCGAGCACATTCAAGAAATATTTATAAGATATTGATTATGTGTAGAAAAAACGCAGTTCAGCAGTGGCGAGACGTAGAGTTCCCTTTGAAGCTACTGGCCTAGTTCATTCAATTGATGATGTCATTCACGATAGCTTTGCTGACCATTGACGATATAATTGTCCCAGTAATTCAGCAAGATATGTGATTATTCTTAATACTTATTTTATTTCGGCATAATTTATACAAAGGGGAACAGTCATTGCGTGACGGCGAAGTCGTCTCAAGTCCAGCTGCAACTGGGGATGCGGGTGGGCATTTCGAGCAGCATGTAGACGCATTTTCGCTGGCATTGCTACTGGTCAGTGCAACGCCGCCAATATTGACCAATACCTCTGTTGCTGAGGTCTGTTTTCAGACAGAGCACTTGGGATGGAAGACCGATGATCTTCTGATAGTCGGTGAGACAGGTGCTGGTGTGCTAAGAAAGCTTGCCGTGCAGGTCAAGCGGAGCTTTACCGTCTCAGCATCCAATGCGGACTGCCGCAAGACGATCGAGGGATTCTGGGATGATTTTCAGGCAAACGATCGGTTCAACGTATCTGAAGATCGCTTGGCAGTGATTACCCAGCATGGCACGTCAACACTACTTCATTCATTCAATTCTCTCTTGGAATGTGCGCGTGCTTCGGTTGATACAGATGACTTTCATCATCGCGTTGGACTCGAAGGCTACATCTCAAAGAAGGCGAAACAGCAGAACGAGGTAATCAAGTCAATTCTCACAGATTACATTGGTACACCGCCAGGCGATGATGATTACTGGCGGTTTCTCCGAGTAGTTAATATTCTCAGTTATGACCTCAATACATCCACTGCTCAGACAGAAGCACTAGCCCTGTCGCTACTTGCGCATGTTTCGGCGGGTGTTCCGGATGCGGTCTCGGCCGCAAAGGCCACATGGGCGGCGCTCCTGGAATGCGCGGGCCGTGGCCGCCCCACAGCCTCGATATATCGGCGAGAGAGCCTACCGGCAGATATTGTCGCACTCCACACGACGATCCCCGTATCTGATACAAACGATCTACGGGCACTTATTGAGCACGGGATGACGGTTCGAGAGAGTATCCGTTCGATCATTGGAAGTGACTACGAAATTAACAGATCGGCTGAGCTTGGCGCCGTGTTAGCTGAGCTAGATGAACATCAGGTTGTCATCGTTACAGGCGCTGCCGGTTCCGGTAAGTCGGCTTTAGCGAAGAAACTACTCACTCAGGTTGAAGCAAATCGCCCCACCCTTGCATTTCAGGCAGTTGAATTTGCGACTCCTCACATCAACGAAACGCTTGCAAATACACAGACCACGATAAACGAGCAGCGTTTACTGGCAATTCTTGCTGGCCATGATCGAGTCGTAGTATTGGTTGAAAGTGTTGAGCGTCTCCTTGAACACTCTGTCAGAGATGCGTTTTCACATCTTTTGCAAGCCGTACAACGTGACCGCGCGATTCAGCTGGTTCTCACATGTCGCGACTATTCGGTGGAGACTGTCAGGAACTCTCTTCTTGCACCACTTGGTCTTCTGCATTCCGTCCATGAGGTTCCGCCGCTTTCAGATGAAGATCTGCAGCTTATACAGGAAGCAGTGCCGAGTCTTGACCTACCCCTTCGGGATAGCCAGCTTCGAGCTTTCCTCAGAACACCCTATGTCCTCGATATGGCTTCCCGGCTTGAGTGGGAAGAGGGGGCACACCTTGAGAATGCCCGTGCCTTCCGAGAAAAATGCTGGAAGGAGCTGATTCGCGCAGAACACTTTACTGCGGCAGGTATGCCCCGCCGCCGGGAGGCAGCATTCATCGATGTTGCGTATCGACGTGCGACTGAGCTTCGACCCTTTGTGCGACCTGACTCACCTGATGCTGAAGCACTCGACGCGTTGGTACAGGCATCCCTGATTGCATGTGCGCCACAATCATCCACGTTCTTTGCGCCGGCACATGATGTCCTGGAAGACTGGGCAATCATCCACTGGCTTGACGAGCAGTTCTCGTCAACCGAGGATCCTATAACCGTGCTCGCAGACTGTATGGGAGGGTACCCGGCGCTGCGACGCGGGTTTAGGCGTTGGTTGGGCGAGCGATTTGAGATAAGTGCCGATACTGCCCGAACTTTTGTGCTCGGTGCCCTTGATCAGCCGGAACTACCTTCTTACTTCCGAGACGATTGCCTCGTTGCCGCCTTGCTTTCTGATGCAGCTAGCGACTTCCTGGCGGGTTGTATGGATAGAATAGAGAGGGGTGATACACAGCTACTCAGTCAGATCATTCATGTGCTCCGGGTAGCATGTAAAGCGTCGCCACGCTGGCTCAGTATACCGGGCCTCCCGTCTCAGATGCTGGTCCCGGCAGGGCCAGGGTGGGTGCCGGTTTTGCAGGTGGTTTCTCGACTGATTCACAACTTGCTCCCGATGAATGCACTGCTAATTTTGGGTCTTGTCGAGGATTGGGCAAAACAGATCGACTGGAACAATGCGTCTCCTGCTGGATCCAAAGAAGCCGGGCTGATCGTGGAGGCCTTGATCCCATGCTTTGACGGCTACAGGTTCGATGATGCGCGGAAGCGGACGCTTGAGGTGTTGCTAAAGATTCCGTGTGCTGTGCCTGGGTTCAAGGGGCTCATCGCACGTGCCGAGACATGCGACCGACGAGACTATGCAGCCAGTGATCTTGCTGATCTGATTTTGGGGAGTGTTTCCGGTGCTTACGCCTGTCGGGATTTTCCCGCAGAGGTCATCTCGCTGGTCAATGTTCGTCTGAGACTCACCGATGCGGACTTTGAACATGAATACCATTTATCTGCATTGGAGGTCAGTCAGGTCTTTGGCATACGTGAGCATGGCGTCTCTGAGTTCTTCCCGGCAAGTGCACTCCAAGGGCCCTTCGGTGCACTGCTCCGCTCGCATCCACGTGAAGGACTTGACTTTATCCTTGATCTGCTCAATCACGCAGGTGAATGGTATGGCACACAGCGATGGCCCGGCGGATCACTTGAGCCCGCGTGGCAAATCACGCTCGATATCCCTGACTCCGGACCGGTCCAGCAGTGGATGAACGGTCGTCTATACGGTATGTACCGTGGCATGACGGTAGGGCCGGATGTGCTGCAATCGGCGTTGATGGCGCTAGAGGCATGGCTGCTGGGTGCGGCTGAGATGGAAGGGGTAAATCTTGAGACGTGGCTGCTTTATATCCTTCGCACGAGCAACAACGTCATGGCCACCGCCGTGGTTGCAAGCATTTGCATAGCCTATCCAGATAAAGCGGGCCGTGCAGGACTGGCGTTGCTCACAAACCGTGAACTGATTGATTGTGACCGAAGCCGTGTTGTATCGGAGTCGACGGCGGGTCTTGAGATGTTCAGTGGGATGAATCCCTCGCATCTGATCTATGAGCAGGAGCGGAAGCAGTCCAATAGTCGGAAGCACCGGCGAGAAGATTTGGAGTCTTTGGCTGTACGCATGCAATTGACCGATCTTCGGGAGGATGTTTGGCAG
>JAPHUG010000169.1 GCA_026197195.1 Sedimenticola sp. | reverse complement strand
GTCGCCCATCGCTCACATAGGTGAATGTTTCAATCGGTTTAATCTCGGGTAAGGGTTCGATATGGCCCGCCTTTCTTGATTTAACTTCGTCAACATAACTCTTCAGGTCATGCATACCTCTATCCGCACAGCCACTGAGTAGATAGAGCGGCAGCAGACACATCACGAAGGTGCTAATACGCTGATTAAACCTCATCAATTCGCTCCCTCTTCTTCCAGATAGCGATAGGTCTTGGCCGTTGCTGACATGACCAACTCACCATCTTTCCTGGGTTCCATCTTTACATCATGAATCGTGACAATCCGGGGCAATGCGGCCAGCCCACTGATAAATTCACCGAGCTCATGATAGCCCCCAAACACCCGGATCTGGATGGGCAATTCGGCATAAAACTCTCTGGGAACCTCATCCTGCGGATCGAACAATTCAAACTCCAGTCCCGCAGCCAAACCCGTCTGAGAAACATCCACCAGAAGATCAGCCACCTCTGTTTTGTTAGGAAGCTGCCTCAACATGGCCCCAAAAGATTGCTTCATCTCCTCAAGCTGTCGCCTGTACTTTTCCAGGTTGACCGCCTTGGCCTGCTTGCGCTCAAACTCCGCCCGAAGCGTCTGCTCCTTCTTCTCTACTGTCTCCAGGTTTATCAGCTGTTCTTCGGTATTGAAATAGTACCAGCCAACACCTACACCCACACAGGCCAGGACAATAATAAAAGCCTTAACCGGCATCGGCCAATTGCCGATATTATTAAAATCCAGTTCATTCAGATCTTGAAGGTTCATTGTTGACCTCCTTCACTGGTGTTGTGGTTTATCTGTTTGGATTTGAGAATGAAGCTGCCCTTGGCTTTCTCCGTACTGGTAATAACCTGTAGCGACGGACTCTCCAACCACTCCGAGAGCTCTATATTGCGCATATAGGTGGAGACCCTGGCATTGGACTCTGCCACGCCATTCATTGTCACCTGGTCGTTATCCTGTGCAAGCTTCGTGAGGTAGGTGCCATCCGGAATAGTCGATACCAGCTCATCAAACAGATGGACGATCTGTGGCCGGCTCCCCTGCAAGGATTGAATCACGTTCATTCGGGCAATCAACTGCGCTTTCTGCTTTTCGAGATCTTTGATCTCTTTGATCTTTTTATCAACGAGGGCGATCTCCTGGCCTAGATAGCCATTGCGCGCCTCCTGGTAACTGATCATATCTTCAATAAAGAAGTGAACACCGCCACAGGCAGCACCCGTCAGAATCAACGCCAGAAGAACAGACATGCCAAAATCTTTTTGGCGTTTCTTACGAAGCGTCTCCCGCCAGGGAAGTAGATTGATATGGGCCATGTTAGTCGAAACTCCTTAAAGCGAGTCCGCAGGCTATCATGAGTGACGGCGCGTCATTACTCAATCCCTGTGGTTTGACACTTGAGGCAACTGACATGTTGGCAAACGGGTTGGCAACAATGGTCGGCGTACCTATCTTCTCTTCGATCAGCTCATCAACGCCGGGGATGGAGGAGCTACCACCCGCCAGGATGATTTGATCAACGCTATTGTATGCACTGGAAGAGAAAAAGAACTGCAGCGAACGACTCACCTGCTGTGCCATCGCCTCTTTAAACGGCTCCAGCACCTCAGGAACATAGTTATCCGGGAGGCCACCTTGCCGCTTCGCCATCCCAGCCTCTTCATGAGACAGGCCATAACGCCGCTGAATCTCTTCGGTCAGCTGCCGCCCACCAAAGTTCTGTTCACGGGTATAGATGATCTTCCCATTACGCAGAACATTCAGGGTCGTTGTCGTTGCCCCGATATCGGCAATGGCGACCGTCTGATCGTCACCACCGTCCGCCAGTTGGTCTGCGATCTGTCCGTAGGCATTCTCCATGGCGTAGGCTTCCACATCCACCACGGTCGCAGTCAAGCCGGCTATCTCCAACGCGGCGACCCGGTCATCCACGTTCTCACTTCTGGAGGCGGCGAGCAGTACATCCATCATCTCGGGATTTTTCTCGGAAGAGCCCAGGATTTCAAAATCCAGATTGACCTCTTCCAATGGATAGGGAATGTACTGATCAGCCTCCAGCTGAATCTGACTCTCCATCTCCTGATCCGACAGTGACGCCGGCATGGTGATAATCTTGGTAATCACCGCCGAACCGGAAACCGCCACTGCGGCCTGGCGGGCTCGGGTTCCGGAACGTCTCACCACATTCTGAATCGCCTGCCCAACGGCATCGACATCAGCAATGTTCTTTTCAACCACTGCATTGGCAGGCAGTGGCTCCACTGCATAGGCTTCAACTCGGTACTGGGCACCAGACCTGCCAGAGGATTTACTCAACTCCAGCAATTTTACAGCTGTTGAACTGATATCCAGTCCAAGCATCGCCTGCTTCTTGGATCCGAAAAAAGGGACCATCGCGTTTCCTTTCTCGCAATTATAATTAGGCTTTACGGAGAACTTTTAGGTTTTCCTTTAATTAGAATAGTTAACTATATAGCAGTAAATGATTTTCTTGTGAAGTGTTTTTTATTCAAGACTGTCACAGATGCACATATTTGGTAGTATAACGGCACATATCCGTTAATCTGGATTCCTTAAAACCTAAATCCGTGAACTGGCTCATGAAGTGGTTAAAGAAACTGATAAAGCTCTTCCTATGGCTCACCTTACTGGGTGGATTGGCTGGCGCTATTGCTGTCGCTGCGCTTTATTACCATCTTGAGCCCACTCTACCGGCAACTGAAAGCCTGAAGAGCGTCCAGTTTCAGGTTCCTCTACGTGTCTACTCAAAGGATAGCAAACTTATTGCCGAATTCGGAGAAATGCGCCGCATACCCCTTGCCTACGCTCAAATTCCCGAGCAGATGGTGCAGGCCTTCCTGGCAGCCGAGGATGATCGCTTCTTTGAGCACCCCGGTGTTGACTACAAGGGACTACTTCGAGCGGCCTATCAACTGCTTCTGACCGGTGAGCGGCGACAGGGTGGCAGCACGATCACCATGCAAGTCGCCAGAAATTTCTTTCTGTCCAGTGAGAAAACATTCACCCGGAAATTCAGTGAAATATTCCTCTCCCTGCGTATCGAAAATGACCTCAGCAAGCAGGAAATTCTCGAGCTGTACCTCAATAAGATCTATATGGGCAATCGCTCCTATGGTGTTGGGGCGGCCGCCATGGTCTATTACGGAAAATCCGTTGACCAGCTGACCCTTCCCCAGATTGCCATGATTGCCGGCCTGCCGAAGGCCCCCTCACGCTATAATCCCCTGGCTGATCCTGAACGATCACTGCAACGCAGGGACTATGTCCTGGGGCGGATGCAAAAACTGGGGTTCATTACAGAAGCCGATGAGGCTACCGCCCGCGCAACACCGATAACCGCCTCCTTGCATATCGCTAAAACAGAAGCGGAAGCGCCCTATATTGCCGAAATGGTACGGGCGGAAATGTTTAACCGCTACGGTAATGAAGCCTATACCACCGGCTTTAATGTCTACACTACCATCGACACCTCACTGCAGACTGTCGCCAATAAAGCCTTGCGGGACAATCTGCAGGCCTATGACCAGCGCCATGGCTACCGGGGCGCCGAGCAACACCTGACCCTATCAGGCCAGGAAGATGACCTGACACTCGATGCCCTGCTAAAAGACCACAGAACCGTGGGAGACCTGCCGCCTGCTATTGTGACGAGCATCTCCGAACAGAGCGCTGAAATCTATCTCGGTGAGGGCCGGCGAGAAACGCTGGGGTGGAGCGGACTTGAGTGGGCCAAACCCTATATTAATGACAATCGGGTGGGCGCCAAACCTAAAAAGACAGCTGATATCATCAATCCGGGTGATCTGATCCGGATCATTATCAAGCCAACCGAGGCGGGCGAGGAGCTGAGACTGGCTCAGATACCCGCCGCTGAAAGTGCATTGGTAGCGATCAATCCTGACGACGGCGCCATTCTGGCCCTGACCGGCGGGTACGATTTTTATCATAGTAAGTTCAACCGGGTCACTCAGGCGGAACGACAACCCGGCTCCGGCTTCAAGGCGATCATCTATTCCGCAGCTCTTGATGCAGGCTTCACACCCGCCAGCCTGATCAATGATGCCCCTGTCGTATTTGATGATCCCAGCCTGGAAGGTGCCTGGCGGCCAGAAAATTACAGTGGAAAATTCTTTGGACCCACACGATTGCGCTACGCATTAACCAAATCACGCAATCTGGTTTCAATCAGACTACTTCGCTCAATCGGCATTCAACGCGCCCTGGAACATGCTGAAAAATTTGGGTTCGATTCAGCAAAACTCCCTCATAACCTCTCCCTGGCATTGGGTAGTGGGAGCGTCACCCCCCTGCAGATGGCCTCTGCCTATGCCGTTCTCGCCAACGGCGGATTCAAGATAGAGCCTCATTTTATTGAACGAATCGAGCGTGATACCGGAGATCTGGTCGAAAAAACAGAACCGAAGACGGTTTGCGATGAGTGCCCGGAGGGCACTACAACCACACTACCGATCGCTGAGCGTGCCATCTCACCCCAGAACCACTACCTGATGAACTCGATGATGCGGGATGTCATAACACGGGGCACTGCGATGAAAGCACGTAGCCTGGGACGTTCCGATCTCGCCGGAAAGACCGGCACAACCAATGACCAAAGAGATGCCTGGTTTAATGGCTTCAATCGTTCATTAGTGGCAATAGCCTGGGTAGGATTTGATACCTCCAAGCCTCTGGGAAGAGGCGAGGTGGGTGGCCGCGCCGCACTGCCCGCCTGGATTGACTTTATGCGCTTTGCCCTTAAGGACATCCCAGAACAGCCTCTAAAACTACCAGCGGGAATGGTAACGGTAAGGATAGATCCCAAGACCGGCAAGCGGGCCAGCGTTGAACAAGCGGATGCTATATTCGAGGTATTCCGGAGCGAAAACGCCCCCGAAGCCCTTGAGTCGGTGGCAAACGACCGCACCCTGCCAAACAAATCAGGCAAAGAGGGGGCAGGTGAGCAGCAGATCTTCTGATCCATGGCACTTTAACCATGTCAAAACACACACACCATCGCGACATCAGACACCAAATCGCGACTCAAGCGGCTCAACTCATGGCCGAAGCAGGGGATCTCACCTATGCACAGGCACGTGACAAGGCGGCCAAACGGCTGAATTGCAGCGATCGGCGTCAGTTTCCAGAACATCGAGAGATTGAGGCCGCACTCAAGGCCCATTTACAGCTTTTCCAGCCTGTCGGCCAGCATTCAAACCTGCTGGCGTTGCGCAAGACCGCTCTCAAGGCCATGCAGACACTGAATCAATTTCAACCCCAATTAGTGGGGGCCGTCTTGAGCGGAACCGCCAACCAGCACACCCCCATATCGTTGGTTCTGTTTTCTGATACGGTTGAGGCTGTAGTAATAGACATGATGGAGCGCCACATTCCCTTCCGCCAGCGTGAGATACGGGTAGATTATGCCAAACAGAAGGGGGTGCAGCGAACCCGGCTGACTTTTATAGCGGGGGATGAGCAAATTGAACTTTTGATCCTACCGCTCTCCGATAGGCATAACTTACCACTGGACCCCATACAAGGACGCCCCCAAAAGGGGGCGTCTATCAGCAAGGTCACTGCATTGCTGGAAGCAGCTTAACGCTTGTCGACCGGCACATAGTCACGCATGGGTGCACCGGTATAAAGCTGGCGTGGACGACCAATCCGGAACTCAGGATCATCCATCATCTCCATCCAGTGAGC
>JAPHUG010000400.1 GCA_026197195.1 Sedimenticola sp. | reverse complement strand
TTGTTTCGGGGCCATAGCTCAGCTGGGAGAGCGCTACACTGGCAGTGTCGAGGTCGGCGGTTCGATCCCGCCTGGCTCCACCAAAACAGAGAAAGGGCAAGAAGCCCAATCGGAAATCCAGCTTTCCGGGATGTAAAAAGGAAACAGTCCAAGTCCCCTTCGTCTAGAGGCCTAGGACACCGCCCTTTCACGGCGGTAACAGGGGTTCGAACCCCCTAGGGGACGCCATGTAAAAAGCCCGATCAGTTTCCTGATCGGGCTTTTTTTATATCCATGCGAGCTGTCTACTGTTTGGCCTGTAAGACTCTATTTTGGTAGGCCCGGGGAGAGCTTCCAAAGAAGTGCCTGAAGCGGCGGCTGAAATGGCTGGGGTTGGTAAAGCCAAGGTCGTAGCAGACAGTCGTAATCTGATCCCCTTTTTCCAGTCGTTTTGCGGCCTGTTTCAAGCGGAGTTGCTGCTGTAGTTCACTTGGAGAGCAGCCCAGCTGGTTTTTGAATTCAGTATAGAGACGACTACGACTCATGCAGGCCAGTTTGGTCAGTTGGTCTATATCCAGGGGCTTCGCCAGGTTGTTCTCGATATGGTTCAGGGCGCTGCTTAACCCACTTGAATCGGGCGTATTTCTGCAGTAGTTAAGGAGAAATTCCCGCTCCTGGTGCCGTAGCATTCTTATGATTAACTCTGAAATACCCAAATCGACCATTACATCCCGATCGGGATGGTTTTCGGTAAAGAAAGCGACCAGTCGCATCAGCAGGTGCTGGGTCTCTGTGGTGTGATGGGTATGCAGGATTTGGTGGTTGTAATGCCAACCCTCCGGTCCTGAATCGAGTGTATAGCTATCTATCATGCGTTCAGAGAGTTTTTCCACCTTCTCCCGGGCAATCTCAACCGTAAGGCAGGTCGTAGGTGTGTCAGGGGTTGCATCGGGAAAATCGATCTCAACATGTTCACCCGGTGCCATGACAAAGGACTCATGGGGCAAAAAGACCTGGTCTGCAGTGTGGTGCTTGTCATGCATGATCTTTCGTCCTTTAACCATCCCGCAATAGAGCAATTGATCGGCGTCCAGTCCAACGCGAGAGGCAGCAGCATAAGTGTCATAGATGCTTAGTTCAGAATCAGGGCCTGCAAAACTGACACGATTTTCAATCAGCTTTTGCGGCCGACGCAGTCTATTCAACTCCGCTGAATGCATGTCAACTCCTCGATTTAACTATTTGATGCAAATGGACAAAAAAATCATAAAGAGAGGTCTTGGTGCCTCCTGATGGCGGATAGCATGCGTTGTGATTGGATCCTGAGTCAAGTGATATGGAATGTGAGGCAAGTTTTAGACAGGGGAAGGGGGTAGGTTAACCCTGCATATTTTCAACTAGAAAAGCAGGAGGATATTCCATGATTTATGCCAAGCCAGGAACAGAGGGTGCGGTTGTTACATTCAATGCACGCTATGAAAACTTTATCGGTGGTGAGTGGGTTGCACCGGTTAAAGGTAGCTATTTTTCCAACCATACCCCTGTAACGGGTCAGGTGATTTGTGAGATCCCCCGTTCCACAGCCGAGGATATTGACCTGGCACTGGATGCCGCCCATGCCGCAAAGGCCGCGTGGGGAAAAACCTCAGTCACAGAGCGCTCCAATCTGTTACTGAAAATTGCAGATCGCATCGAGCAGAATCTTGAGATGCTGGCAGTCGCCGAGACCTGGGATAACGGCAAGGCCGTTCGTGAAACCCTGGCGGCGGATGTACCGCTCTCTGCAGACCATTTCCGCTATTATGCGGGTTGTATCCGCGCTCAGGAGGGTTCAGTTGGTGAGATTGATGCAAATACCGTCGCCTATCATTTCCATGAGCCACTGGGTGTCGTCGGTCAGATTATCCCCTGGAACTTCCCCTTGCTGATGGCGGCCTGGAAGATCGCGCCAGCCCTGGCTGCGGGTAACTGTGTTGTCCTGAAACCTGCAGAACAAACGCCCGTTTCCATTCTGAAGCTGATTGAGGTGATTGAAGACCTGCTGCCGGCAGGTGTCTTGAATATCGTGAATGGCTATGGGCAGGAGGCAGGGCAGGCGCTGGCGACCAGTACCCGGATCGCCAAGATTGCCTTTACCGGCTCAACCCCGGTGGGCTCCCATATTCTCAAGTGTGCTGCTGAGAACATTATCCCTTCAACGGTTGAGCTGGGTGGCAAATCACCGAATATCTATTTCAGTGATGTGCTTCAGCAGGAAGATGCCTTCGTCAGTAAGTGTATCGAGGGTGCGGTTCTGGCCTTCTTCAATCAGGGCGAGGTCTGTACCTGTCCTTCCCGCCTGCTGATACAAGAAGATATCTATGATGACTTTATTGCCAAAGTAGTTGAACGGGCGAAACAGATCAAACGGGGCAATCCATTAGATAGTGAGACGATGGTGGGTGCACAAGCCTCTCAGGAGCAGTTTGACAAGATTCTGACCTATCTGGAGATCGGAAAGCAGGAGGGTGCAGAGGTCCTTATCGGCGGTGGTGTCGAGTCCATGGACGAAGGATTTGGTGAAGGCTACTACATCCAGCCCACCCTGTTGAAAGGCCATAACAAAATGCGCGTATTCCAGGAAGAGATCTTTGG
>JAPHUG010000443.1 GCA_026197195.1 Sedimenticola sp. | reverse complement strand
CCAATCAGATGTGTCCGTTTAACGCCGCCCCGGCACGCCTTGATGGCCTGCTGCAGTTGTTGAACCAGCTCTTCGGGTAACCGCTTGCGCCGTTGCAGGAGGGCTTCCACCTCCCGGGGTATGACGTTGGTCAGTACCTGGCCCCGGGGATTGGTGACCCCTTTCCCTTCGGTCAGGATGATCAGTTTATCGGCGCCCAATGCTATCGAGACAGAGCTGGCCACGTCGGCCGCACTGAGATTGAAGACTTCCCCGGTTGGTGAATAACCCAGTGATGGAATCAGCGCGATAGCACCGGCATCCACCACCCGACGTATAGCGTCAGCATCGACCCGCCGCACACTGCCGGTATGGCCATAATCAACACCGTCCCGAATACCGATGGGTTTGGCAGTAACAAAATTGCCGGATACAACACGGATATGCACACCGGCCATCGGTGAATTGGCCAGCCCCATTGAAAGGCGTGCCTCAATCTCGACCCGCACCGCACCCGTTGCATCTTTAACACAGGCAAGCGCCGCCTCATCGGTGACCCGCAGGCCATTGATATATTGCATCTCGGCCTGATGCAGACCAAGGCGTTCTTCGATCTGGGGACGTGCACCGTGTACCAGCACCAGCTTCAGTCCCAGTCCATGCATCAGGGAGATGTCGTGAATGAGATCGGCAAAACTCTCATCCGCAACCGCCTCACCACCAAAGACGATAACCACGGTCTTGCCGCGGTGGGCGTGGATGTAGGGTGATGAGTTACGAAACCAATCAACAAAAGGGTCGTGTGAATTTTTTTTGATTTTTGCCACTCGCACCGTTCCCGTTTAATCTACCCGGTTTGATGGGCAGGGTTTATATCTGCCACATAATGTAAACCCCATTACAGAATAATTCGAGCGGTTAAGGGCCGGTTAGTGAAAAAAAATGTGAAAAATCACAGTGTTTCTCTGCTTTTGGTGTTGTTGCTGGTGGTCTCGTGTGGTCCTGCTCCGTTGGTCACCGTTCGAGTAAACAACATCAACGCACTGGTTGAGATCGCCTCAACACCACAACAGCGTGAAAGAGGTTTAATGCACCGAGATCAGTTGCCAAAGGATCAGGGGCTGTTGATGGTGTTTGCACAACCCCAGGAGGTGAGTCTCTGGATGCTCAACACCCCGCTTCCACTGGCGGTAGGTTTTTTTAACGGGCAGGGGCGTTTGTTGAAAACAGCAGAGATGCTACCGGATGGCGGTAAGACCCTTTATCACTCACCACCGGAAACACTCTATGTGCTGGAGATGAATCAAGGCTGGTTTGAACGCTACGGCTTGGAACCGGGAGCGCAACTTCATCTGCCTGCGCCGGTAGTGGGTCGCTGATTTTCGATCAAAGACAGAAGTGTCGAATCAGATCCTGTAACAGTTTGACCATCGGCTGGATTCTTTCCAGCCCGATATACTCGTTGGGCTGGTGTGCCTGATCGATGTCGCCCGGCCCCAGGATCAGTGTATCCATCCCCATCTGCTGTAGAAACGGTGCCTCGGTTCCAAAGGCGACAGAAGAGGCGGTGTGACCCGTCAATCGCTCGGCTGTCTGCACAATCGCGGTGTCGGCAGCGGTCTCCATGGAGGGAACACCGGGGAAGGGGGTGATGATCTCCAACCGCAGTTCACTACCCGCCATCAGCTTCTCCAGCCGTTGTTGCAGTTCATCATGCAGACTCTGCAGGGCCATGCCCGGTAGTGGCCGGAGATCGATCTGCAGCTCACAACTGGCGCAGATACGATTGGGGTTGTCGCCACCATGAATATGACCCAGATTCAGCGTGGGGACCTCCACCTCAAACAGGGGGTTTTTGTATCGGGCCTGTAACTCATTACGCCATTGCAGGATATCGCCAATTACCCGATACATCCCTTCCAGGGCGTTGACGCCCAGTGCGGGATTACTTGAGTGTCCAGAGCGGCCGTGTAGCCGAATGACCTCCATGGTAATCCCCTTGTGCATGCGGATCGGCTTGAGCCCGGTGGGTTCGCCAATGACCGCATGCCGTCCCAGGCGACGATGGGTATCCACCAGTGCCTGGGCGCCACACATGGTGCTCTCTTCATCCGCCGTAGCCAGTAGCGTGAGTGGGTGCTTCAGTTTGGTCAGGTCAAGTCCTCGTACCGCTTCCAGCACCAGGGCAAAGAAGGCCTTCATGTCAGAAGTGCCCAGTCCGTAGATACGATTGTCCCGTTCGATTAACCTGAAGGGGTCGGTCTGCCAGCGGTTTTCGTCAAAGGGTACGGTGTCGGTATGCCCGGAAAGCACCAACCCTTCAGGGCCCTTGCCGGCACTGGCCACCAGATTATATTTGCCTGCCAAGCCCGGTACGGGTAACACCTCGACGCTAAAACCGGCGCTGCGGCACCAGTCCGCCAGGTGCTGGATCACCTGTTCGTTGGATTGATCCCACTGGGGGCTGATACTACTCACGGAGGGGGCAGCGATCAGCTGTTCAATCATCGGGATCAGGGCAGGCGTTGACATAAAATCTCTTGCTGGTTAATGGGTTGTAGGCGGTGACGCTGTTTTTTACAGGGTCGCTGTGAAGAACTAGGCGTAGCGGTCGAGATTTTCCAGCCAGCGCTTGATCTCTTTAGTGCCGCGCTCAAGAAAACCGGGATCCTGATACACCTGCGCGATCACAATGATCCCTTGGCCTCTGGCAAGTAACTCCATGGATAGTTCCCGTGCCTCTTCCGGATAGCCCATCTGGCTGAACTGTTTGGCCAGCCACAACTGGAACATATCAAACAGCTGTTTTGCATCGCCTTTCAATTCAGGCTGATCCTTGGCCAGTTCGACATTGAGTGAGCCCATGGGGCAGCCGGAACGCAACAGGGCGGGGGTGCTGTCATACATGATCTGGACAAAGCGTTCGAGTCGGTCGAGGGGTGATTTGATACTACTGTCCCAGTCGGCAAGCATCACCTTGGTGGTTTCCAGTCGATGCTTGATTACTGCCCGCAGCATCTCTTCCTTGGTCTTGAAATAGTAGTAGATGTTGCCACGGGGCACCTCGGCCTCATCAACAACATCGGTGAAGGAGGTGCGGTTATAGCCCTTTTTATAGAAGAGCTGATTGGCGGCGTCGATGATCCGCTGTTGGGTACGTTCGCTTTTAGTCGTCATAATATTGAACAGTGCCTGGGTAGTGTTTGGATTATAGTCCTAAATTTTCGGCAGAAATGGAATCGACTATGCTAATTAATTATTTCAGAAAAAGGATTTGAGGATGAATCTTATAGTATTGGTTTTCCTCGCGCTGCTGCTTACCGGGCAACAGCGTGTCCTGGCGGAGACTGAAATCAGCCTTCCGCAGGGGTTTCAGATCACCACGGCCGTGCAAGGCGTGGCGGATGCCCGCTCTATGGCGCTGGGTGATAAGGGGACACTCTTCATTGCCACGCGGCGGGCAGGAAAACTTTATGCGGCAAGGGATGAGGATGGTGATGGCCGTTTCTCTCCCGCTATCTTGCTGGCCGAAGGGTTGCGCATGCCAAACGGAATCGCGTTTCATCAGGGTGCGCTGTATCTGGCGGAGAATCATCGCCTCACCCGCTATGACGGGATCGAGGCGGGATTGCCTGATCTGCCTGAAGCCGTTGAAATAGCTCGCCTACCGACAGAAAAGCATCATGGTTGGCGCTATCTGGCGATGGGTCCCGATGGCTGGCTCTATCTCTCGATTGGGGCTCCCTGCAATAGCTGTAATGAACCGGGGTACGGTACCATCATCCGTATGCGCCCGGATGGTAGCGAACGCGCCGTCTTTGCTGAGGGGGTGCGTAACTCGGTCGGTTTTGACTGGGCGCCGGGGACGCAGGATCTCTGGTTTAGTGATAATGGCCGGGACTGGTTGGGTGACGATCTGCCGCCCGATGAGATCAATCGTGCCACTTCAAGTGGATTACATTTTGGCTACCCCTATTGTCATGCGGGCTTTCTGGCGGATCCCGAATTCGGTCATGAACGCCCTTGCGAGGCCTTCACCCCTCCCGCAGTGAAGCTGGGTGCCCATGTGGCCCCACTGGGCGTTCGGTTTTATACCGGGAGCCAGTTTCCCAAGGCCTATCAGGGCCAGCTCTTCGTGGCGGAACATGGCTCGTGGAATCGCTCTGAGCCGGTGGGCTATCGTATTGCCGTGGCGCACATAGAAGGGGGCAGGGTGACCGCTTATGAACCCTTTGCCACGGGTTGGCTCAAGGCCGGTGGCGGGGTGAGTGGCCGCCCGGTTGATCTGCTGGTGATGCCGGATGGGGCGCTGCTGGTCTCAGACGATCACGGAGGGCGGATTTACCGTATCAGCTATAACCCTTGAGTGTTGGGGGTGCTGCAACGGCATAAATGGTGGATAATCGACAGATTATTGACTGATGTGTAACAAGCTGGAGAGGATCATGCCCGAATACCGTTCCCGTACCACCACCCATGGACGCAACATGGCCGGAGCTCGCGCCT
>JAPHUG010000188.1 GCA_026197195.1 Sedimenticola sp. | reverse complement strand
GATATTTCGGAACACCTCAATGTAGACCGTCGCCAGCCGGGAGATCATCCAGTTACGGGAGAGCCGCGCCACACCCATAACAAATCCGATGATGGTGGCCAGGAAAATTCCGAGGCCCGCAACCAGGAGGGTATTTAACAGACCAACCAGAAAGGTTCGGCCATACGTGTAGGTTTCATCAAAGGGGATCAGCGTCATCAAGATACCAAAACCGGCCTCTTGATCAAGGAAACCAAAACCGGTGCTGATACCACGCTGTTCGAGATTATTTAAGGTGTTCTGGAAAATGGTATAGCCAAAGTAGCCAATACCAGCAACCAGAAGAATCTGAAAGAAGAGCGACCTGACTGCAGGTCGCCTCCAGAGTGCCGGTTTTGCAGGTTCCGACACTGTCCGTTGTTCATCCGCCATAAAATTACCTTCAGGGCAGTTAAAGCAAGTAAGCCACAGGATGGTTTTGCTCCACCCTGTGGCTCCCAGAAACGTGCTACAGCACGATGATTAACGGATCGGTGGAGCGTACTGCAGACCCCCTTTATTCCAGAGGGCATTCTGGCCACGAGAAATCTTGAGAGCACTTCCCTGGCCTACATTGCGCTCGAAGGATTCGCTGTAGTTACCCACCTGTTTCACGATGTTGGCAGCCCAAGTATCAGAGAGCCCCAGACCGCTACCCTTGATACCTTCCTGTCCCAGTAAGCGACGAATATTAGGATCATCACTGGACATCTTGGCATCAACATTGGCGGAGGTGATACCCAACTCTTCTGCATTCACCATGGCGAACAGTGACCAGCGTACAATCTTGAACCACTCGTCATCACCCTGTGCCGTAACAGGACCCAGAGGCTCTTTCGAGATCACTTCAGGCAACACCATCGCGCCGTCAGGATTACCCAGTTTGATACGCAGTGCGTAGAGCTGGGACTGATCAGAGGTGAGTGCATCACAACGACCCGCATCAAAGGCCTTCACCGTCTCGTCTGAGGTATCGAAGGTAACCGGGGTGTACTTCATGTTATTTGAACGGAAGTAATCCGCCAGGTTCAGCTCGGTAGTGGTACCGGCCTGGATACAGAATGAGGCGCCATCCAGCTCCAGCGCGCTTTTCACACCCAAGTTCTTGGTGACCATAAAGCCCTGCCCGTCATAGTAGTTGACGCCAGCAAAATTGAGGCCGAGAGATGAGTCTCGTGTCAGGGTCCAGGTGGTGTTGCGAGAGAGCATATCAATTTCACCTGACTGCAGTGCAGTGAAGCGCTCTTTCGCCGTCAACGGTGTGTATTTGACCTTGCCTGCATCGCCAAACACGGCTGCAGCAACTGCACGGCATACATCCACATCAAGCCCAGACCAGTTGCCTTTTTCATCAGCGTTGGAGAAACCCGGCAGACCGATACTGACACCACACTGTACGAAACCTTTCTTCTTGACGGAGTCGAGTGTTGCGCCTGCAAAGGCGTTGGTAGACATGGCCGCAGTCAGAGCAACTGCTGAGGCGATTACATGAATCTTCTTCATGGTGCAATTTTCCCCTTTTGAGAGATTATTTATTAACATCAGGTTAGATGCATTCCAGTACGTAGAGCCGATTAGCTTTTTCTGCAGTGATCCTCCTCACCAACAGAACCCACGTACCACCTGCCAAAGCTGAAGATCAGACGTTTATCCAAAAATACTAAACTACTGATAAGCTATTTGGCGAAGTAAAGCAAACTCTAGCCCTCTATTGGGCGATCTGCAACCCTACGTAACAGTTTTTAACAAGTACAGGCATGCTGTCTTGCAGCATTATTCAGCAGGGCATATATAAGGTGTGATTTCCTGAATCGAGCCCTCTGTTAGTACTTAATAGATTCTTTAATCTTCCCATGCCTAGGAGGTGAACACCCTCCATCAGGGGCAAAATAAACGGCCATTACCCCACGCGCCTTATCACACACCCTGAACACAAACGACTTCCCGCTGCCCTACATTCAGCTTTCTGCTTAAGGTTTCGCCTCAACCGACATCAGGGTTTGCAGTGCTGTCGCACAGAGCTGCTCCCTTCCATTGTTTATGGCCAACACCTCGATCTCCGTCGTCGTCAGGGAGCGTCCAGACCGCACAACCCGCCCCCGACCAATCAACTTTTCACCCCGGCCAGGCGCCACAATATTGGTTTTGTACTCGACGGTGACAATCCACATACCTTCAGGCAGAAGGGACCAACCGGCAAAGCCTCCGGACACATCCGCCAGGGTGGCAATGGCACCCCCGTGAAAATAACCGTGGTTTTGGCTGATGTCAGGCCGATAAGGCAGGTGCAACTCACAATAGCCAGGGTCTATCTTGAACAGTTCGACGCCCAGCGAAGCAAGCATCGGCTGTCCTTCAAACGCCTCCCTGACCCGCCTGACATAGTTCGGATTACGGGGTTCAAACACAATAGAATCAGTGTGACGGGCCTGTTTCATGACGGACAACTCCAGTAGGCAATAGCTAAACCTTAGTTGTCGTTTACGTTAACGTCAACATAGAAGATTACTGCCTCACCTGCTCACCGGGTGCCACCCGCCCAATCCAGGCCCGAACCTGGGCAACCAGCGCATCATCCAGGCCGGTAAAGAAATGATCCGCCCCCTCAACCTCACGCTGTCTGTAATCACCATTTTCCGCCCGTTTCGCCGCAGCCGCACGGGCCTTTACGCTGTTCAAAACAGCATCGATGTCACGGCTGCCATAGAGATCCAGCAGCGGTAATTTTATCTTTGCCAAATCCGCCAGCGTACCCTGGTCGGTTCTTTTTCTGTCACTCGGCAGCCCCACCGCCACAAAGGCCTTCAGCTCGTCAGGTATACCCTGAGCCAGGTACGCCACCCCCATCTTTGCCCCCAAACTATGGGCAATCAAAACCACATTGGTGACACCCTGCTGCTTGAGATAATCAACCGCGGCCATTATGCGCGGGGCAGCCTCAGGAATCAGTGCCGCGTAATGCTCATCCGGTGCATCGGCTGCGGCGATCGGCATCTGCAGTGAAAGCGTCTTCCACCCATAATCGGGAAGCTGGGAACGCAAGGGATTGATCACTTCCATCCAGTCGGGATGGGCACCCCGACCATGCAGTATAATCGCCGCCCCCTGTGAGGTATCCGTTGTCTCTTCAGCAAATATGGCCAGAAACTCCGTGTCACCACTGCTTAGCATGACCGGCTCACCGACCAACAATGCCTCTCGAATTTCAGCCGCCATACGCGCTTCCCGCATCACATCCGACGCCCAGAGCGGAAAACTCACCCATCCAATCAATGCCAGTAAAAGCCATTTACCCATCTCTTTCACCCCTTCTACTATAAAGCCACTCAACCTATTCTAGCCCTAAAACGATCCTGCCATGATCCTAAGATAAATTTATGGGTACCATAAATATTGCTTCTCAATCAATATCTTACGAATTTTATTGATGAAAAGTACCGTCTCTTGCGGTACAGTGCCCCCATTCAAGACTAGTAAAGACCCACGGGTCCATGCGGGAGACTTTTCATGACCGATTACAAAATAGCACCTTCTATCCTCTCCGCCGACTTCGCCAGACTGGGCGAAGAGGTCGACAACGTATTGGCGGCAGGTGCAGACATCGTCCATTTTGATGTCATGGACAACCACTATGTACCCAACCTGACCATCGGCCCACTGGTCTGCGAAGCCCTCCGTAAACACGGCGTAACGGCGGACATCGACGTCCACATGATGGTCAAACCCGTTGACCGCATCATTCCTGATTTTGCCAAGGCAGGGGCTACCTATATCACCTTTCATCCCGAAGGGAGTGAACATGTTGACCGCTCGCTGCAACTGATCCGTGACCACGGCTGCAAATCGGGCCTGGTGTTCAACCCCGCAACACCACTCAGTCACCTGGACTATGTCCTGGATAAGATCGACATGATTTTGATCATGTCCGTTAACCCGGGGTTTGGTGGGCAGAGTTTCATCCCTGCAGCCATGGACAAGCTGCGCGCCTGTCGCAAACTGATTGATGAGTCCGGCCTTGATATCCGCCTGGAGATCGATGGCGGGGTCAAAGTGGATAATATTCGTGAAATTGCGGAAGCGGGTGCTGACACCTTTGTAGCAGGCTCTGGCATCTTCGGTAACGCTAATTCATCTGACGCACACATCTATGACACCGTCATTGGACAGATGCGTGAGGAGTTGGCAAAGGCGTGAATGCAGTAGCCATTAAAAAACCGAGCCTGATCCTGTTTGACCTTGACGGCACCTTGGTGGACAGCGTGCCGGACCTGGCGTACTGCATCGATGGCATGATGAGCCAGATTGGGCGACCCACCTGGGGAGAGGACCGGGTCAGGGAATGGGTCGGTAACGGTGTCGAGCGACTGGTGAAGCGGGCGCTTATCGGGCAACTGAACGGCGAACCGG
>JAPHUG010000452.1 GCA_026197195.1 Sedimenticola sp. | reverse complement strand
TTGCGGTCATCTAAACGCCTCACACATCGACCAGGAAGTTGAAATTTGTGGCTGGGTTCATCGGCGACGTGATCATGGCGGCGTTATTTTTATCGATCTGCGTGATCGTGAAGGGTTGGTTCAGGTCGTTTATGACCCGGATCTCCCCGATGTCTTCTCAACAGCTGAACAGGTGCGTAACGAGTATGTGTTAAAGCTGAAGGGCCGGGTGCGGGCGCGTCCTGAAGGGACGGTCAATCCTGATATGCCCACGGGTGAGATAGAGATTCTCGGTTTGGGTCTTGAGGTGCTGAACCGCGCTGAGACCCCTCCATTCCAGCTCGACGAGCATGAGCGTGTCTCTGAAGAGGTGCGGTTGCGGTATCGCTATATGGATCTGCGACGCCCCGAGATGCAGAGCCGTATCATGATGCGGGCGGCTGTGACTCGGGCCTTGCGTAGTTATCTGGATGGTGAAGGTTTTCTGGATATTGAAACGCCGATGTTGACCAAGGCCACGCCAGAGGGCGCGCGTGATTACCTGGTGCCTTCCCGCACCCATCCCGGCCAGTTTTTTGCCTTGCCACAGTCACCCCAGCTGTTCAAACAGCTGCTGATGATGTCCGGCATGGATCGCTATTATCAGATCGTTCGCTGCTTCCGTGATGAGGATCTGCGGGCCGATCGTCAGCCTGAATTTACCCAGTTGGATGTTGAGACCTCTTTTATGAGTGAAGAGGAGATCATGAACTCAATGGAGGAGATGATCCGGGGCGTGGTTAAGCAGGTGCTTGATCTGGATCTGCCCAATCCCTTCCCGCACATGACCTACCAGGAAGCGATGCGTCGCTTTGGTTCTGATCGCCCCGATCTGCGTTGTCCGCTGGAATTGATTGATGTCGCTGACTTGATGTCAGGGGTCGATTTTAAAGTCTTTTCCGGGCCTGCAAAAGATCCAAAAGGGCGTGTTGCGGCACTCTGTCTGCCTAAAGGTTGTGAGCTTAGCCGTAAAGAGATTGATGAGTACACCAAGTACGTGGGTATCTATGGTGCCCGTGGACTGGCTTATATCAAGGTCAATGAGTGGTCGAGTAAGGGGCGTGAGGGCCTGCAGTCACCGATCCTGAAATTCCTGCCGGATGAGGCCGTGGATGGCATTATGCAGCGTACAGGTGCTGAGGATGGCGATCTGATCTTCTTCGGCGCGGATAAGGCCTCCATCGTCAATGAAGCGCTGGGTGCTCTGCGGGTTAAACTGGGTGAAGACCGTGGCCTGATGGCTTCAGGTTGGCATCCGGTCTGGGTCGTTGACTTCCCCATGTTCGAATGGGATGAAGGTGGCGAGCGCTGGAATGCCTTGCACCATCCTTTTACCGCGCCTAAACAGGATCAGGTTGAGTTGCTGGAGAGCGATCCGGGTGCCTGTCTGTCTCGGGCCTACGATATGGTGTTGAATGGCACTGAAGTGGGTGGTGGCTCTATCCGTATTCATAGCAGTGATGTGCAGGAGAAGGTGTTCCGTCTGCTGGGTATTGGAGAAGAGGAGGCAGAAGAGAAGTTTGGCTTCCTGCTCTCAGCACTGAAATATGGCTGTCCTCCGCACGGTGGTCTGGCCTTCGGTCTGGACCGTCTGGTGATGTTGCTGGCGGGTGCGACCTCTATTCGTGATGTTATGGCCTTCCCCAAAACCCAGACTGCCGCCTGTATGCTGACCTCGGCACCCTCTGAGGTGAGTCCTGCTCAGTTGCGTGAGCTCTCAATAAAGGTACGTAAGCCGCAGGCTGAAGAGAAAGCCTAAGCACACGGCGTATTGTTCAAAAGCCCGGCAGAGGTTATCCCTGCCGGGCTTTTTGTTTTTATGCTGTGAGCAGGTTTGTTAAGGCGTACAATCAAATGCTACCTATCAAGAGCGAATATTAACTTTGGGCAGTCAGTACAAAAGACCGGAATCCGTTTTAGTTGTCATCTATACCGGGCAGGGCGAGGTGTTGATGTTGAACCGGACGCGTCCCAAGGGGTTCTGGCAGTCTGTGACCGGTAGCCTGAAGTGGGGAGAGACGCCACGTGAGGCTGCCGCCAGGGAGTTGTTCGAAGAGACAGGCCTACGGCCAGGCGGGCAACTACAGGATGTTCGCTACAGCGAACGCTTCCCTATTCTTCCTGCCTGGCGGAGGCGCTTTTCACCCTCAGTCCATTACAACAAAGAGCACCTTTTTTATCTGAGGCTTCCCAGTAAACGTCTGATTCATTTGAACCCCGCAGAGCATTATGAGTTACGCTGGTTGGGGATAACCCAGGCGGCCCGCAAGGCCAGTTCCTGGACCAATCGTAATGCAATATTACGTCTGTTGAATAGCCGGGCCGGCATGATGGCCAGCCCGGTCTGATTTACCTTCAGAGTACGTCAGAGGCGTAATCTGCCAGTCTTGAGCGTTCACCCCGTAGCAGGGTGATATGGCCGCTGTGATCCCAGCCTTTAAACCGGTCTACAACATAGGTGAGGCCTGAGGTGGTCTCCGTCAGGTAAGGGGTGTCAATCTGGGCTACGTTGCCCAAACAGACGATCTTGGTGCCGGGCCCAGCGCGAGTGATGAGGGTTTTCATCTGTTTGGACGTGAGGTTTTGCGCTTCATCCAGGATGATGTACTTCTTGAGGAAGGTGCGCCCACGCATAAAGTTGAGCGAGTGTATGCGTATGCGGGAGCGCAACAGGTCATCGGTGGCGGCCCGCCCCCATTCTCCCCCTTCGGTCTGGGTCAAGACCTCCAGGTTATCCATCAAGGCCCCCATCCAGGGCGTCATCTTCTCCTCTTCCGTGCCAGGCAGAAAGCCGATGTCTTCGCCTACCGGTACGGTGACCCGAGTCATGATGATCTCTCGATAGATGTTCATGTCGAGGGTCTGGGTGAGTCCGGCGGCCAAGGCCAGCAGGGTTTTACCGGTCCCCGCTGTGCCCAGTAGGGAAACAAAATCGACCTCGGGGTCCATCAGCATGTTGATAGCAAAATTCTGCTCGCGGTTGCGGGCCCGGATACCCCAGACTGCATGGTTGGCGCTTCGGTAATCGGTGGCCATTTCAATAATGGCGTCTTCCCCGTCACGGCGACGTACAATGGCTTCAAAGTTCGATTCATCATCCAGGAAAAGACATTGGTTTGGATACCACTCCTGGGTGTCTTCCCCTTTAATCCGATAGAAGGTTCTGCCTTCCTCTTGCCATGAGTCCAGATCCTTGCTGTGGTTTTCCCAGAAGTTGGCGCGAAGTTCCGCTTCACCGCGGTAGAGCAGGTTGACATCATCCAGTACCTGATCGTTGTAGTAATCTTCAGCGGGGATGCCAACCACGGCCGCCTTGATACGGAGATTGATATCTTTAGAGATGAGTACGACGTGCATCTCAGGGTGCGTCTGTTGCAGTGTCAGGGCTGTGCTGAGGATGTTGTTGTCCGGGGTGTTGCCTGGCAGTGTGGCAGGGAGTCCATTGGCCAACGTTTTTGTTTGAAAAAAGAGCCGTCCTGGCGTTACGGATAGCTCTCCTTTTCCATTGCTGGGGGTTGGCAGTGGCAGGCCGGCGTTAATCTCCTGCTTGGTGGCATCAGACATCAGTTCGTCGAGGAAGCGGGATACCTGGCGAACATTTCGCGCGACCTCGGACATCCCCTTTTTACCTTTGTCCAACTCTTCCAGTACCATCATGGGTAGGAAGATATCATGCTCCTGAAATCGGTAGATGGCGGTGGGGTCGTGCATCAGAACGTTGGTGTCCAGCACGAACAGACGCCTTTTCTCCTGGTCGGTCATGGTGTAGTTACCTGCTATGAGAGGGTTATGTGGGTATCCCGTTAACGTTGCGCTGGCTCAATTACGGCATCCAGGTTAATGGCATCACAAAACTCCATAAACTCATCCCGTAGTGTGGCAATATGGATGTCGGCGGGAATACCCACCGTCATCTGAACCGAGAACATCAGCGTGCCTGTGTGGGGAGCGGCATAGCTGGTGGTGGCCATGTCTTCGATGTTGATGGCGCGTTTAGAGAAAAAGCTGGCCAGTTGGTGGACAATGCCTGGATGATCCAGGGATACCACCTCAACCACATAGGGTAGCAACGGGTGGGTGTGGTCACGGTTTTCAGTGCGCTTGCTAAT
The DNA here is from genome assembly GCA_026197195.1 of Sedimenticola sp. GTDB lineage: Bacteria > Pseudomonadota > Gammaproteobacteria > Chromatiales > Chromatiaceae > Sedimenticola. The sequence goes on along the minus strand of JAPHUG010000452.1, from coordinate 581 downwards.
GATGGTCAGGTTGAGTTGCTGCTCAATAGCGGCAAGAGACTCCTCCATCTTTGTGAGTGTATTCCAGTTTCCCTCCACCATCAGCAGGATGGCGAACTCCCCTCCCAGTACGGTCATGCGACTGTCAGCTATATTACAGCCAAACTCCAAGATGGCTTTTGAGAGGGCATCAACAATGCCCGGTTGATCTTTTCCAAGTGCAGATATCACCAAGTAGTTCTGTGTGGACATAGATAAGGGTTACTCCTGTTGTTTACCCTGAGTTTAGCTGGCTGAGGGTTCGCTTGTCTTCTTTCGGCATGAATTTATTGTCCGGTTTCTCTGTTTAACATCCATGGGCTGATTCACGATCTGAACTCACTTGTGCTAACAAAATCAAATAACGATGGATAACAAGGGGTTGGGTTGGATTGCCGGGCGGAAAGAGGTGATTAAGGGTGCTCCGCCTTGTCAGCATTGGATCAGCCGTTTTAGAATGGGCGATTGAGCCGGTTATTTGGAGTTTTTCACATGTTTCAGGGCAGTATGGTAGCACTGGTCACCCCGATGCGGGAGGATGGCAGTGTTGATGAAGATAGCTT
>JAPHUG010000083.1 GCA_026197195.1 Sedimenticola sp. | reverse complement strand
ATGCTATTGATCATGACCATACTGGGGCTGTCAAGCATGCAGACCACCACCATGGAAGAGAAGATGGCCGGTGCTATTCGTGACAAGCAAATCGCTTTCCAGGCGGGGGAAGTCGCACTGAGAGAGGGCGAGGATTTTCTTACGGGGGCCACGCTTCCTGCATTTAACGATACAGGGGGACTATACAGCCCGACTGGCACTGGTGGCGACCAATGGCAAAGCGTTACCTGGTCGGCCTCTACGGAAGCAGCCTGTAATTGCAAGTTTGCTACAGGCAGTGTGGGATCAGGTGTGCCTGCCCCAAGGTATATAATCGAAGAGTTGCCAGAAGGGAGCCTGCCTGGAGCCAGTTTGGTGGTTGGTTTTTCGGCAGGGTCGCAGGCCGCCATGTATCAGGTTACAGCGCGTGGTGCCGGTAAAGGCGGTGGTGTTGCTGTTCTACAGACAACCTATTTGAGATAACGGGCTTATTCCGTTGGAGTTACTGGTTATGGATATGAATAGACTGAATCATAAACGACTTGGCCTAACGCTCTTAGTCGGTGTTTACACTTTTTTATCTGCCTCTTCAGCTATTGCTGCTGCGCCTAACATTTCTCAGGACCCTCTCACACTGAGTACCTCAGCAGACCCCAATATCCTGATTAACTTATCAGTAGAAACGCCAATGGGTGGTGCTGCCTATAATGACCAGCCTGATGGTGGCAGTTGTGCGGGGCGCGACACAGAAGGAGGTGGAACGGTTGGTTTTTGTTATGACAGAGCGAAAGACTATATCGGCTATTTCAATCCCAATCGTTGCTATGATTACAATAGTGGAGGCGGGTATTTTGTACCGGCGGTGGTTACTAATTCATTTCATGAATGTAGTGGAAAATACAGTGGTAACTTCATGAATTGGGCCACTATGACGGCAATGGATGCATTTCTCTATACTATGACTGGAGGAAATCGAGTTACAGATACGATGTCATTAACGGTTGTTGAACGTGCAAAGAAACACAATCAGTCTTCACATAATTGGTTTCCAATTAAATTTATAGGGACATCGAGAAATGTGTCGCCATCTACTGTAACTCCATACAGTGGTTCGGCGATCTTTATACTAAATGATGAATGGACAGTTAAGTTTGGCACTACTCGAGGAGGGGCTGAGTTAGATACGCTGAATGTCAAAGTTAAAGTCTGTGAGCCAGGAAAATTAGAAGCTAACTGCGTGGAGTATGATAACGCGGGAACCCCTTATTACAAGCCAGAAGGTTTGATACAAAAAAATGCCGCAAATAAACGCTTTGCCGTCAGTAGTTACCTTGCGGCTAATAACAAGACAAAAGACGGTGGTGTACTGCGTGCGCTTATGAAATATGTGGGGCCGGACATGCCCTTGACCACGGGGTTTGGATCACGCATCACTAACCCTGCTAAAGAGTTTGGAACAGATGGTTTGCTGGTATTAGACCCTGATAGCCAGTCTGGTTCCGGTGGGGTCACTGATTCAGGTGTTATCAATTATATTAACAAGTTTTCACGAGCGCATGGATATAAAAGTTATGACCCCGTAAGCGAGCTCTTCTATGAGTCATTGCGCTATTTTAGGGGGCAGACCATTAGTGCAAAGGGGCCAACTACAAACTATGCCTCAACAAGTAATGGTGAACGCGGTGGTTTCCCTGACTACCGAACCTGGGATGATCCGATACAGTATAGTTGTCAGAAGAATTTCATAATTGGAATCAATGACGCCAATCCTTGGCGGGATAAAAAGCTACCTGGCACACACTTCTCTGCACCCTCTATCTATGGGCACACGATTGCAGATAGTGATTATGGTGGTAATACGAATGATGATAGCTGGTTTGATGTAACAACCTACACCAATAAAGTGGGCGACTTAGAGGGTCTAAATGGTACCACGCAATGTATTGGTTGCGTCAGTGGGGATTGCGCCAGTGGTACTGCAAATCTGACTTCAAGCAATAAGTCCCTGGATAAGTTGGGCCAGGTGTTTGGCACATGCTCCTATGCCCCCAAGGAGAACTCTTATTATGTGGCCGGGTTAGCCTATCAAGCGAATACGCAAGATATGCGTAGTGAAAGTGATATGCCGGGTAAGCAGACGGTTACAACATTCATGATTGATACCCAAGAGTACAATGCTAATCCACTCACCGGTCAAATGAATATGCTATGGCTGGCAGGTAAGTACGGTGGTTTTAATGACCTTGATGATGATGGTGTACCTGATGCAGCTAATCCGAGTGCCACACCGCCAACCCCTAATGAGTGGGATGCGGACGGTGATGGGGAACCGGATAATTATGTTCTTGCCACCAATCCCGAAAAGATGGTCACTGCGCTTAATAACACTTTTTCAGATATAGAGAAGCGTGACTCTTCATCATCTGCGGTTGTTGCAAACTCCGTACGTTTGCAGGCGGGCACCAAGATCTTTCAGGCACGCTTCAATAGTGGCGAGTGGTCAGGTGAATTGTTGGCCTATCCGGTAAATACCGATGGCTCTGTTGGCGCAGCTGAGTGGAATGCTCAGACAGTGCTTGATGCACAAAACTGGAGCTCGGCTAGAAATATATTTACTTATGACCCTACAGCCAACTCAGGTGCCGGTGAAGGCCGGCCTTTTGTATGGTCATCGCTGAATTCAGCACAACAAGCGCTGCTCAATCTGAATCCTGATGCCAGCCCGGCCGCATCTGATTCAAAAGGTCAGGATCGACTTGAATTTCTGCGCGGCAATCAATCTAAAGAGATAGGTAATACAGGCGGCACATTTCGTAAGCGGACTTCAATCCTGGGTGACTTGATTAACTCGGCCCCTGTCTATGTGGCCGAACCCAACTTTTTATATAACGATGAGGCGAACTGCGCAAGCAATACACCAACGACCTGTTATTCTGCATTTAAATCAACACATGCCAGTCGGATGCCGATAATCTATGTAGGTGGTAATGATGGTATGTTGCATGGCTTTATTCCAGAGGAGAGCAGCGCTTCAGCCGGTGACGAGGGCACAGAAGTGGTGGCCTATGTCCCTAATTTCCTCATGTCAGGTTTGAATCAGCTAACGTCGCCTGACTATAGCCATCGCTATTTTGTTGACGGAAATCCAACAGTGGCTGATGTGTTTATAGACGCAGATGCAAGTGGCTCAGATGAGTGGAATACGGTATTGATCGGTGGCGCAAGAGGCGGTGGCCAAGGCTATTTTGCCTTGAATATTACGGATCCTACGAACTTTGCAACGGTTAAGAGCGCGTCTCAGGATGTGACCAATGCGCAGAAACTGGCGCTCTGGGAGTTCACCGATGCCGATGATGTGGATCTTGGCTACACCTATAGTCAGCCCGCTATTGCCAAAATGGCCAATGGCGAATGGGCTGCCGTCTTTGGTAATGGCTATGGTAGCACTGTCAGTGATGGCAATGTCGGTGATGGTGATGCGGTTCTCTATATTGCCTTTCTTGAGGGTGGTCTGGACGGTACCTGGACTGTCGGCAGTGACTATATAAAAATCGATACGGGCGAGGGATCGACCTCGGAGCCCAACGGTATGTCCACCCCGGCACCCGTTGATACAGATGGTGATGGATTGGTTGATGCCATCTATGCAGGTGATCTCTACGGAAATATGTGGAAGGTTGATGTCAGTAGTACTAATACTAACCTTTGGGATAATAGTTCCAAGCGTTATAAATTGTTTAGTGCTGTTGATGATGCTTCGCCAACCAATAAACAACCGATCACCACGCGTCCGGACGTAGGGGCGCATCCTCTAGGTGGTGTCATGGTCTATTTTGGTACGGGTAAATATTTTGAAACGGGTGATAACAACCCAAGTAATTATGGTGAGCAGACGTTTTATGGTATTCGTGATCAAGGCTCTGCGGTTTCCGGGCGCTCCGATTTACAAGAGCAGACAGTAATACAGGAAGCGATCGCTACAGGTGGTGTGTTCCGTGTGACGTCCAATATACCAGTCGATTGGACTACAAAAGATGGCTGGTTTATGGACCTCACGGATACGGGTGAGATTGTCGTGGTCAATCCAAAGCTGAATAATGGTTTGATTGTGTTCGTAACTCAGGTGCCATCGTCAGACCCTTGTGATTCAGGTGGTTATAGCTGGATTATGGAAATGGATGCCGTGACGGGTGGTTGGCCGAGTAGTACAAATCTTGATGTGGATGGTGATGGTGATGTTGATGCGGCTGATGTGCTTGCCAGTGTGAGCGTTGATGCCGATGGTGATGGCGATGCCTCCAATGATGGTTCCCCCAGGCCAACAGGTCAGAAGTCTACGGAGGGTATCTTAACGGAGCCTACCATTCTTCCTGCAGGTACCAAGGAGTATAAATACTCAAGTGGTTCACAGGGTGGTATAGAGGTCGTTGTTGAGGCGTCAGGTCTTACAAAGGGCCGACAGTCATGGCAGCAAATACGATGAGTAATGTGATGAAAATTAATTGGAGCACCCAGTCAATGTCTAAGGTATCTAGTATGAGAGGCTTTACCCTCATTGAACTTATGATTGTGGTGGCTATTATTGGAATCTTGGCAGCTATTGCTTACCCTTCGTATACGGAGCAGGTAAGGAAGACCCGGCGCGCGGATGCGGCGGGTGCCTTGGTTGGGCTGGCAGCTGTTTTAGAGCGCCAGTATACAGTTAATGGAAGTTATTGTGATTCAGGTGGTACCGGTGGAGCTAATAGCTGTGGTGCAGCCGGAACGAATGATACGGGATCTCCTGCGACTGCTCTCTATTCATCTACCAGTCCGGTAGATGGTGGGACAGCAGCTTATAACCTGACGATTAATGCCGCTACGGCCACGACTTTTACGCTCCATGCGGCCCCTACAGGACCTCAAACGGGCGATAAATGTGGGACATTCACTCTCACCCAAGCGGGGGTGAAAAATATCACGGGTCAGAGTACAGGTATTGTATCTGACGATTGTTGGTATTGAGTCAAGCGTTACTGTTGCAAAGCCTTAGGCAGAGAAAAAGTCACATTCTCTTCTCTGCCGGTTAGGGTTTTAACGGAGTTTGCTCCCCAGCTTTTTAACTTTTCAATCACCTCGTCAACCAGCAGATCCGGGGCGCTGGCCCCGGCTGTCAGGCCTATCCTATTTACGCCATCCAGCCAATCGTTGTTGATATCATCCGCCCGGTCTATCAGATAGGCCGGGGTGTCGGACTGTTTGGCCAACTCTTTCAGTCGGTTGGAGTTTGAACTGTTAGGTGAGCCCACCACTAATACCAGATCACACTGTTTGGCCAGTTCTTTTACCGCATCCTGTCGATTTTGGGTGGCGTAGCAGATGTCGTTCTGCTTGGGCCCCTGGATAGACGGAAAACGTGCTTTCAGTGCCTCGATCACTTTTGCGGTGTCATCCATGGAGAGAGTGGTCTGGGTGACGAAGGCGAGGCTCTCTGGATCTTTTATCTGTAGATCGGCCACATCATCGGCGGTTACCACCAGATAGATGCCGCCTCTGTCTCCCTGGTTATTGTACTGGCCCATGGTGCCCTCGACTTCGGGGTGTCCACGGTGACCGATAAGGATCACTTCATGTCCGTTTTTACTGTGTCTGGCGACTTCCAGGTGCACCTTGGTTACCAGTGGGCAGGTGGCATCAAAGACCTGCAGGTGACGTCGGTCAGCTTCCTGGCGAACGGATTGTGCCACCCCATGTGCGCTGAAAATAACCGTGCTGTTTGCGGGTATCTCATCCAGTTCATCAACAAAGATAGCGCCGGCTTTTTTAAGGCTGTCCACCACATAACGGTTGTGTACCACTTCATGCCGCACATAGATCGGCGCACCAAAGATCTGCAGGGTGCGCTCAACGATCTCGATGGCGCGATCAACGCCAGCACAAAAACCACGGGGATTGGCAAGGATGATTTCCATGGTGCAGTCGTTGCTTCCTTAGGTGGGATTGGTTACTTCAATAATCTGAACGGTAAAGACGATGTCATTCCCGGCCAGTGGATGGTTGAAGTCCACCTTGACCTCTTCGTCATCCAGTTCCATCACAATGCCGGCTAACTCATCCCCGGCGGGAGTTGAGAAGCTGATGACCAACTCGGGCTCCAGCTGCATCTCCTTCGGGAAGGATGAGCGAGGCATGGGATAGGCCTTCTCCTCATCCCGCGGCCCGAAGGCGTTGTCAGATTCCAGTAACAGTGACTGCTTATCACCGGGTTTCAAGCCATAGAGTGTCTTTTCCAGGTTTTCGATCAGGCTGCCGGTCCCCATGGTAAGGGTGACGGGGTCTCCTTCGAAGGTGGACGTAATGGTGGTGCCATCACACAGCGCAATAGCGAAGTGCAGGGTTACGTCGCTGCGGTCGGTGATTTCTACGATTGAATCAGACAAGGTGGTTATTCCGTACTAGTAATGAATAGGTGCAAGCTGATAGAGCGAGTCTGTCAGACCTCTTTGCTCCAGTAAACCTCTTCTCCGCCATTCTGGCGCGCCAACACCCGGGAGACGACAAACAGCAGGTCAGAGAGACGGTTAAGGTATTTGAGGGCATTTTCATTAACCTGTTCCTGGTCTTGCCTCGCCAGTTGAGTCAGGCGTCGCTCAGCTCGACGGCAGACGGCCCTGGCGTGGTGGCAGCTGGCTGACAGTAGATTGCCGGCAGGCAGAATAAACTCCTGAAGAGGCGGTAGGGTTTCGTTGTGCTGGTCCAGTTGCTGCTCAAGAAGCGCTATCGACTCATCGGTCACCACTTGATAACCCGGTACGGCCAGTTCACCGCCCAAGTCGAACAGCCTGTGTTGGATCTGGGTCAGTTGCTGCGAAATGGCTTCAGGTGGGTTATGGGTGATCAGGATGCCGATCAGGCAGTTGAGCTCATCAACGGTGCCGATAGCCTCAATGCGGGCACTGTCCTTGTCCACCCGGCTGCCATCGCCCAGTCCGGTGGTGCCTTTATCACCTGTTCGTGTGTAGATCTTTGAGAGTCGGTAGCCCATGTGCTGATTTCTTTAAGCT
>JAPHUG010000419.1 GCA_026197195.1 Sedimenticola sp. | reverse complement strand
CCATCTCACCAATATGTTGCTGCATTGGCACCGTCAACCGTTTGGGTATGGCGGCTGTTTGCAGGGGGCGTTGCAGTGAAATCGATTTGTTTTCAGGCAGGTGCAAGCCGCCATTAAAACGGTACAGGGTGTGCTTCTGTTTGTGTGGCTTCACTTGCGACATAGCACTCTCTAACCGGCCGGGGAGATAACAATGGATCGGCCGCTCGATTGATCTCCCGGGTAAGGCCATTTCCAGTTACTGGTGTTGACTTCCAGTGGTTTCATGTCGATGCACTCTACAGGACAGGGTGGCAGGCAGAGTTCACATCCGGTGCACTCCGCGCTGATGACGGTATGCATACTCTTTGCTGCCCCGACAATCGCATCTACAGGACAGGCCTGGATGCAGAGCGTGCAACCGATACATTCATCTTCACGAATAAAAGCAACAGCTTTGGGTTTCTCCTCGGCAGCACCCCCTTCCATGGGTAGGGGGTCTTTGCCGAGCAGGTCTGACAGGGCAATCATGGTTGTTTCGCCGCCGGGAGGGCAGGCATTGATCTCCGCCTCATCGTTTGCCAGTGCTTCAGCGTAGGCGCGACAGCCCGGAAAGCTGCACTGACCACATTGAGTTTGAGGGAGTAGTGCTTCAATTTTTTCGACAATCGGATCGCCTTCGACCCGAAACCGAATGGAGGCGTAGCCCAGTAACAGGCCAAAGGCCAGGGCCAACAGCGTCAGGACAGCAATGGCAATAAGCATTCCCGTGCCTCCTTAGCTCGAAACCAGGCCAGAAAAGCCCATGAAGGCAATGGACATCAGTCCCGCTGTGATCATGGCGATTGCGCTCCCCTGAAAGGGCGCAGGAACGTCTGAGACGGTTACCCGTTCACGCATGGCGGCAAACAGCACCAGCACCAGAGAGAAGCCGGCGGCAGCACCAAATCCGTAGAGTGCCGATTCGATGAAGTTGTGTTGTTCCTGGACATTCAGCAGGGCGACACCGAGAACGGCGCAGTTGGTCGTGATCAGGGGAAGGAAGATACCCAGGAGCTGATACAGTACTGGACTGGTCTTGTGCATCACCATCTCGGTAAATTGCACCAGAACAGCGATAACCAGGATAAAGGTGATCGTACGAAGGTACTCCAACCCCAGGGGGGCTAAGAGGTATTCGTTGGCCAGGTAGCTGCAGACGGAAGCCAGTGTGAGCACGAAAGTGGTGGCCATGCCCATGCCGACTGCTGTTTCGAGCTTTTTCGAAACACCCATAAAGGGGCACAAGCCAAGAAACTTCACCAGGACGAAGTTGTTGACCAGTACTGTGCTGACAAGAATGAGCGCGTACTCTTTCATTAATTAGCAGACCTGCTCCAATTTCAGGGATGGCCGATGGTAGTGTTTAAGATTGAGCCTAACAACCGACAGTTTGTGTGTGTATAACCTTATAACTTTTAGGTATATACCCATTGCTGGAAGTATATTGCATTATATATCATCGCGCATCAATAAAAACATGCACAATAATTCATGTAATAGGCATTTTGTTGAGTTTAGGCCTTTTCTGCTTTATCTGTACCGGTTAGCCCCTCAGTGAGGGGCCTGTCCCAAATCGGCACTACTTCACCCGCATACCGGGCGCTGCACCGCTATCAGGCGTCAGAATAAACAGCTCTTTGCCACCAGGGCCTGCGGCTAATACCATCCCTTCTGATACACCGAAACGCATCTTTCTGGGCGCAAGGTTGGCGACCATGACAGTTAATTTACCCTCCAGCTCTTCCGGTGTGTAGGCGGATTTGATTCCGGCAAACACATTGCGGGTTTCTCCGTCCAGATCCAACGTAAGCTGGAGCAGTTTTTCTGCTCCTTCGACATGTTGTGCCTTGATGATCTTAACAATACGCAGATCAACCTTGGCAAAGTCCGGGTATTCAATGATGTCGCTGATAGGGTCGCTGGCCAGGGCGCCTTGTGACTTCGCTGATATCGCTTCCTGTTTTTCAAGATCCTCTTTCGAAGCCGCTACGATGGCTTCAATCTGACTGTTTTCAATGCGTGTCATCAGCGGTTTGAAGGCGGCGATTTCATGATTGAGCAGTGGTTTCTGCAGGTCATTCCAGGCCAGAGGCTGGATCTGTAAAAACGCCTCTGATTTCTCAGCAGTAGCCGGCAGGATCGGTCTCAGGAAGCCGATCAGTAGTCTAAAGAGGTTCAGGCCCATGGTGCAGACAGCGTGTAACTCCTGCGCTCGTCCCTCTTCTTTAGCGATTACCCAGGGCTTTTTCTCGTCTATGTACTGATTGGCCTTATCGGCCAGTGCCATAATTTCCCGTACCGCTTTGCTGAATTCCCGATTTTCATAACACGCGGCAATTTGCTGACCAGCGGAAACAAAGTTATCGAACAGAGGCTGGTTATCCAGCTGATCGGCCAGTTTTCCGTCAAAACGTTTCTTGATAAATCCAGAACAACGGCTGGCGATATTTACTACCTTGCCTACCAGATCTGAGTTGACCCTGGCCAGAAAATCTTCCAGGTTCAGATCGATGTCTTCGATACCGGAACCCAGTTTGGCGGCGAAATAGTAGCGCAGATATTCCGGGTTCAAGGTGTCCAGATAGGTGCGAGCCTTGATAAAGGTGCCGCGGGACTTGGACATTTTCTGTCCATCCACGGTCAGGAATCCGTGAGAAAAGACGGCCGTTGGGGTGCGGAAATCGGCGCCGTGCAGCATGGCTGGCCAGAACAGGGCATGGAAGTAGATAATATCCTTACCAATGAAGTGGTACAGTTCAGTGCTGGCGTCTTTGCCCCAGAAATCATCAAATGCCAGCCCGGGGGTTTTGTCACAGAGGTTCTTGAAGCTGGCCATGTAGCCGATGGGTGCATCCAGCCAGACATAGAAAAACTTCCCTGGATGATCAGGGATCTCGAAGCCGAAGTAAGGTGCATCCCTTGAGATATCCCACTCATGTAAACCCGCTTCAAACCACTCACCCAGCTTGTTGGCGACTTCGTGTTGCAGGTGGCCGCCACGGGTCCACTCTTTGAGCATGGTTTCAAAATTACCCAGTTTGAAAAAATAGTGCTCTGAATCACGGTCAACAGGGGTTGCACCAGAAACGGCCGAGACCGGGTTTTTCAGTTCATTGGGAGAGTAGCTGGCACCACAGACCTCGCAGTTGTCGCCATACTGATCCTGGGCGCCGCACTTGGGGCACTCGCCCTTGATAAAGCGATCAGGCAGGAACATCTCCTCAACCGGGTCATAGGCCTGGGTAATGGTGCGATTGCTGATATTGCCCTGATCCTTGTTGCGCTGATAGATCAGTGAGGCGTAGTGCCGGTTCTCATCAGAGTGGGTGGAGTGGTAGTTATCAAACCCCACATTGAAGTCAGCAAAATCGGCTTTATGCTCTTCCGCAACGCGAGCAATCAGTGCTTCCGGTTCGATGCCTTCTTTCCGGGCGCGCAGCATGATCGGTGTGCCGTGGGCGTCATCCGCACAGACATAGAGACACTGGTGGCCTCGCATTTTCTGAAAGCGGACCCAGATATCGGTTTGTATGTACTCCACCATGTGGCCGATATGGATCGGTCCATTGGCATAGGGGAGGGCGCTGGTTACAAGTATTTTTCGCGCTTTCTGGGTCATGATTCCACGGCTGAGTCAGGGGGTGAGTATAAGGTGGCCTGTAAGGGTTCTATTTTACGCCACCCGTTCGGTATCAGTAAAACGCTCAATTATCACATATTTACGCTGATATCGAAAAGAGATCACCCATAATGGCCCGATTAATGTCACACTGTTGGCAAGTTTCGCAGTAGATGCGAGTGGCATAAAGGATAAATATCAATGATAGCCGGTGAAAGACCTAGCGCTTTGGTTGGGCATAAGCGTTTTTTAATGTAGAATGCGCGGCCATCATTCCCCGAATTTGCGACCCTGTGGGGTCATCTCGTAGGAGCAAGCAAT
>JAPHUG010000330.1 GCA_026197195.1 Sedimenticola sp. | reverse complement strand
CTATTTCACCGTACAGCTGCGTGAAATGGGTATTCCCATCATTGTCGCTCTGAACATGATGGATGTGGCACGCAAACGGGGCATCGATGTCGATATTGACCTGCTCAGCCAGGAGTTGGGCTGCCCAGTAATTCCTGTGGTTGCCGTTACCGGAGAGGGCCTGAACCAGCTTAAACAGGCTCTGCTGGAAGTCATCGGCCAACCCGAACAATCCTTCCAGGTCACCCACGAGGATAATGTCGAACAGGCCATTACCGCCATTACCGCTCAGCTGGAAGATATCCCGTCACAGGCCAACCGCCGCTGGCTCGCCCTTAAACTACTGGAAGGCGACAAGCATGCAGAAAAGCTGGCTGGAGAATCGGTTCGACCACTGGTTGAACAGTGGCAGACCCATATACAGGACCGGGCTGGAGAAGAGGCGGATATCCATATTGCAGATGCCCGTTACAGCCATGCCCACGGTCTTGCTCAACGGGCCATTCGACAGCAGGGGCTGGTAGGGAAAACACTCTCTGACAGAATTGACCGGGTGGTGCTCAATAGGGTGGCCGGCATCCCCATCTTCATGCTGCTGATGTACCTGATGTTTATGTTTACCATCAACATCGGCGGCGCCTTTATCGACTTTTTTGATATGGCGGTGGGTGCCTTCATGGTTGAGGGTGTTAGCGCACTCTTTGAAACCTGGGGCCTGCCAACCTGGGTCAGGGTATTTCTGGCCGATGGCTTCGGGGGAGGTATTCAGGTGGTCTCCACCTTCATCCCTATCATCGCCTGCCTCTATCTGTTTCTCTCTGTACTGGAAGATACCGGCTATATGGCTCGCGCTGCGTTCGTCATGGATCGCGCCATGCGTACCATCGGCCTGCCAGGCAAGGCCTTTGTTCCACTGATTGTGGGATTTGGCTGTAATGTGCCTGCGGTGATGGCCACCCGCACCCTGGAAAATCAGCGCGAACGTAAACTCACCATCCTGATGAACCCCTTTATGTCCTGCGGAGCCAGGCTACCCGTCTACGCCCTGTTTGCGGCGGCCTTCTTTCCCAGCAATGGACAGAACCTGGTGTTTCTCCTCTACCTGGTGGGGATTCTGGTTGCTGTACTAACCGGCATGATCATGCGCCGAACCCTTCTGTCGGGGGAAAGTACCGGTTTCATGATGGAGCTGCCCCCCTACCACCTGCCGACACTGAAAGGGGTCATGCTGCGCACCTGGGACCGGGTCAAACTGTTTATTCGTGATGCCGGCAAGGTGATCGTACTGATGGTACTGGCACTAAATATCCTCAATGCTATCGACACGGAAGGCAACTTCGGTAACGAGGACAGCAACCAATCCATACTCAGCGCAATGGGCAAGTCCCTTACTCCCGCCTTCACGCCCATGGGCATCCAGGAGGAGAACTGGCCTGCCACAGTCGGCATCTTCACCGGCATACTGGCCAAAGAGGCCGTGGTGGGTACGCTGGACTCCATCTACACCCAACTTGCCATACAGGATGCGGGCATCACTGAGGATGAGAGTACCTTCAATCTGTGGGATCGGCTCGCTGAAGCCGCCGCTACCGTCCCCGCGAATCTGGCCGCTGTGCGGGATAACATTCTGGATCCATTGGGACTCGACCTGGGGGACATCAGCAGCCTGGAAACAGCCGCTGAATCGCAAGAAGTCAGTACCGATGTATTTGGTGCCATGGCCGCCCGCTTTGATGGTCAGGCGGGCGCCTTCGCCTACTTGCTGTTCATTCTGCTCTACTTCCCCTGCGTAGCAACCATTGGCGCGATTGTTCGGGAAGCCGGTGGCGCCTGGGCTGGCTTTGTCGCACTCTGGACTACGGGTGTCGCCTACACCGCCTCAACCCTCTACTACCAGATGGCGACTTTCAGTCAACACAGCTCCAGTTCTCTGGCCTGGATAATAGGCTTGCTGATGGGCATGGTCGCGGTATTCATGTTGTTGAGAAAGTGGGGAAGCCGCGATCCTGATGCCACCTCAGGATTGGGTAAAAAGGCTGAGGCATGATCCTCTCTGACATGAGACGGTACCTACAGCAACACCAGCAGGTCTGTCTGTCGGATATTGCCCTTCATTTCGACAGCTCGCCGGATGCCACTCGCGGCATGCTGGAGACCTGGATACGCAAGGGCAAGGTACGTCGTCTACCAACCATGGCTTGTGGTAGCAGCTGCGGCAAGTGCGCCCCTGAGCAGGTGGAGTTGTATGAGTGGGTGGGTGAACGACCCTGATCGAGGGAGGTTATGGCCGCTACTTTTTCAGCTTGATGACCAGACTGCTGATCTTGTTCTGTGCCAACCGTGAACGCAGCGCGTTGACCTGACTGCTGGTATAAGGGCCACTACGAACCCGGTGAAACACCTCGCCACCCTCAAGCACAAAACGCTGAATCTCAGCCTCAATCCCGACCAGGGCAAGACTCGCCTTCAGTTTATCGGCATCCCCGTACTTTCTAAATGAGCCCATCTGCAACATATAGTAGGCCGAAGAGGCACCCGGTTTGGCCCCGGCACTCACCACCGGCGCCGCACCCGTCGTGGTTGGAGCCGGTGTCTCTTCAGGCTCAGGGTCCGGTACCACGACTTCCATCTCGGGCAGGATGGTATAGAAATCAAACCGGGGCTTAGGTGCAGCAGAGGTCGCTGGTTTCTCCGCCTCCCTTACGGGCGCCGCCTCTTCTGAGGCGGGCGTATGTTTACGTGTAACAGCAGAGGGTCTTGGTTTGGCCGGCTCGGACGGGGTCAATTTCAGCCACACCAGCAGGCAGATAAACAAGCCAACCAGCAAGCCACCCACGAACCAGATCCACCCGGATACCGGCTGTGTCTTTCCCTTCCGTTGGGGAGTGGCCCGACTCTTGTAGTCCCGCGGCATTACATCTTCTCCGGTGCGGAGACCCCCAGCAGATTAAGGCCATTTTTCAATACCTGACGAACCGCCAGGATCAACTTGATACGTGCATCCCGCAGTGATTCATCATCGACCAGGAACTGATGGGCGTTGTAATAGGTATGGAAGTCATTTGCCAGCTCACGCACATAATGAGTCAACTGGTGCGGCTCTTCATTGAGCGCCGCATTCTCTACCACTTCGGGATAGCGCGCGAGTGTCTTGAGTAGTCCCTGCTCATGGGCTTCAGTCAACCGTTCAAGATTCTCACTTCCCTCGGTAATATCAACAGCGATCGATTTCTCAGCCGCCTGACGCAACACACTGCAGACCCGGGCATGTGCATACTGGACATAGTAGACCGGGTTGTCACTGGATTGAGACTTGGCCAGGTCCAGATCGAAATCCATGTGCTGTTCACACTTGCGCATCACATAGAAGAAACGCGCCGCATCGGACCCGACCTCTTTGCGCAACTCACGCAGGGTCACAAAGGAACCCGAACGGGTCGACATCTGCACCCGCTCGCCACCACGGTAGAGAATCGCAAACTGAACCAGCAGCACGTCAAGCCGGGAAGGGTCATCCCCCACCGCCTGCATAGCGGCCTTGACCCGTGGCACATAGCCATGGTGATCAGCACCCCAGACATCAATCACCCGCTCAAAACCCCGTTCCAGCTTGTCCATGTGGTAGGCAATATCAGAGGCGAAATAGGTCGTTTGACCATTATCCCGAACCACAACCCGGTCTTTCTCATCACCAAAATCGGTGGACTTGAACCAGAGGGCGCCCTCTTTTTCATAGACATGTCCAGAGTCGCGCAAGCGTTGCAGTGTCTTGTTTACCGCACCGGACTCGGTCAAACTCCGTTCGGAATACCACTCCTGATAGGTCACACCAAACAACGCCAGATCATCCCGGATATCATCCAGGATGGTGTTCAACGCCAGCTCAAAGACATAGCGATAACGGTTATCCCCCAACAGACTTTTGGCGCGCTCGATCAGTTCATCGATATGCTTCTCTTTGTCACCGCCTGCGGGCTCATCAGCACAGATGCCATCAAACACCTCTTCAGTGCTGTGACGATAGGCATCTCCGTG
>JAPHUG010000063.1 GCA_026197195.1 Sedimenticola sp. | reverse complement strand
CGCCCGATGCTGAAAGAGCAGTGGGCTGGCGTGGTGGATGTGGTGGGTGGTGACATGCTGGCCAGCGCGATCAAAGCAACCCGTTATGGTGGCACCGTCACCTGCGCCGGATTGGTCGGTTCACCTGAATTGAACACCACCGTGTTCCCCTTCATATTACGCGGTGTTTCATTGATCGGTATCGACTCCGCCGAGTGTCCCATGGCTCCCCGTCTTGAGGTTTGGCACAAACTCGCCAGCGACTGGAAACCCGACTGCCTGGAGACGCTGACCACCGAGATTACCCTGGATGAAGTAGAAGATCAGCTGATGGCGATACTGGCCGGTAAAGGCCACGGGCATACGCTGGTTAAGATGGCTTAACACAGCCACAGATGCGCCGCCAGTCCGACTGGCGGCGCCAATAATAAAAACGAGATAAAGAGACGCGGTCCTGACAAGACAGGGCCTTAAGGGGGACGCTATGACTACTCCATTTCGAGACCTTTTTCAGAGTAATCGTGCCTTATCACTGTCGATGATTGTCATCATGACACTGCTTGCCTGGTTCTATCTATTAACGATGACCCAGGATATGCAGGGTCGTATGGATATGTCCGAGATGGGCCTGGGCATGGGTCTGTTCAACACCCAGCAACCCGCTACACCAGCCGAACCGGCGATGGCCCATCATCACCATCACGGGATGGCGATGGAACCCGCGACGACCGCCGACACACTCCCACCCAAGACGTTCGGCATGCCCACGCTGGGTTCACATTGGAGCACCCTGGATTTTGCCCTGGTCTTCGCCATGTGGATCATGATGATGATTGCCATGATGCTGCCGACCGCGGCACCGATGATTGTCACCTACTCAGATATTCTGAATCAACAGACTGATGGTAGCCGCATGGTCCCTCTGAGCGCCTTTATCAGCGGCTACCTGCTGAGCTGGGGGGGCTATAGCCTGCTGGCGGTGGTGGCTCAATGGGGAATGCTTCAGTCGTCCCTGATCAGTGACATGATGGTCGGCACAAACCCGCTGTTTAATGGCGGCCTGTTGATCATAGCCGGTCTCTATCAGTGGTCGAGACTTAAAGCAGTCTGCCTGACTCACTGCCGCACCCCGTTACAGTTTTTTCTAACCAGTTGGAAATCCGGCAACCGTGGCGCCCTGCAGATGGGCACCATCCATGGTGCGTACTGTGTCGGCTGTTGCTGGGCACTGATGATTCTGATGTTTTTCTTTGGCCTGATGAACCTGATCTGGATTGCTGCGCTGTCCGTCATCATGTTGGCTGAAAAGGTACTGCCGAGAGGTGATCTGTTTGGCAAGGGTATTGGCGCCCTGTTTTTTGCCTGGGGATTGTTTCTGGTCGCTACCCATTTATCCGTATAAAAAAGAGAGGAGAGGTACGATGAGTGAAGAGTGGAAGATAAAAGGCGAGCTGATTCTCAGCTGTAGCTGTACTGTATTTTGTCCCTGTGTCATCTCACTGGGTAACCATCCACCCACCGAGGGTTACTGTCAGGGTTGGGCCGGCGTTCATATTGATGAAGGTCACTTCGGTGACGCCAAACTGGATGGACTGAACTTTGGCATTCTGTTGGATATTCCGGGTGAAATGGGTCGGGGCAATTGGACCGCAGCCGGTTATATCGACGAACGCGCCGATGATGCGGCCTATAACGGGCTGGCTAAAATCATTTCCGGTGATGCCCGCGGGACAACGGGTCTGTTCAAAATGCTGGTGAGTAATTTCCTGGGGATCAAGAAGGTACCCATCAAGTTTGAAAAACAGGAGAACGGCCGCCTGTTTGAGATCCCGAAGACCATTACCGGCTTTGTTGAGCCGGTACGGGGTGCAGATGCGGAGAAAGACTTGGTCATTACCAATACCGAGTATTGGATGGGTGCCGATGTCACCGTCAGCAAGGCCACCAAAAGTAAAGTGCGTGACTATGGACGCGTATGGAACTTCGATGGACGCAGCGCAGAATATTGTGCCATCGAGTGGTCCGGTCCCTAGGCGTCTATTAACGCCGAAACAGGAATACCCCTCTCGTCCCGGTTCTGACGTAGAGGGCGTTTTCCTGCACACCTGATAAATCCAGAAGATATAAACGGATCAACCTGATGTGTTGATGCTTCACATTTTTTGGGAGTGATGCCATGCCTGTTCATCAGAGTGCTGACAACAGTTATACACAAAACCTGCCCCAACGTGCTGCAAACTATTGTGCATTAACCCCGCTTACGTTTCTGCAGAGAGCGGCCGCCATCTATCCCGATAAAACAGCCATTATCTATGAAACGCGCAGGCTCTCTTATCGACAGTTCTTTCAACGCTGCTGCCAGCTGGCCAATGCGTTAACTTCAGCGGGTATTAAACCGGGCGATACGGTGGCCGTGATGCTGCCCAATATCCCGGAGATGCTTGAAGTCCACTATGGCATACCGATAACCGGCGCCGTCCTGAACACAATTAATACCCGCCTGGATTCCAATACCATTGCCCATATTCTGGATCATGGCGAAGCCAAGCTGCTTATTACCGACCGGGAGTTTTCCGATGCTATCAGCAAGGCCGTAAAACAGTTGGATCGTGACATCACCGTTATCGATATTGATGACCCCCTCGCCTGTTCTGGGGAACTGATCGGTACAGCGACTTATGAAAACTTTATCAGTAACCAGCCAACCGACTATCCCTGGAATCCCCCGGAAGATGAGTGGCAGGCGATCTCCCTGAACTATACCTCAGGCACGACGGGTAATCCCAAAGGCGTGGTCTACCACCATCGGGGGGCCTATGAGGCGGCCATGGGCAACGCACTCGCATTCAGAATGAATGCCGACTCGGTCTATCTCTGGACCTTACCGATGTTCCACTGCAACGGCTGGACCTTTACCTGGGCGCTCTCCGCCGTCTGTGGCACCCATGTCTGTCTGCGGCGGTTTGACCCGGAACGGGTGATTCAGCTCATTCGCGAACACCAGGTGACCCAT
>JAPHUG010000064.1 GCA_026197195.1 Sedimenticola sp. | reverse complement strand
TCCAGTCGGTACCGCCACATCCACGCCAAAATGAGGCCTTCTAGGTTTTCCATTAAGAATGCGTTGACTGCCATACACCCCAGAGATACGCCCCTTGACCGGCCATACCCAGCCAGAGAGGTAATCCGTTCGGGCATCATCACGGTTGCGGGCTTTCTTTACCAGCGCCGACTCTTTTCGAATCCGCTCGTAGTCCATCTTTTCAGGTGTGACCTTGCGTTTTGGAAGATTATCTATGCGCTGTATCTTGTATTCACGTTTTGCAATCTTTAACTGTTGCTTTTCAATCCGTCCATCAGGAAAGACGAGTTGCAACTGGCTGTTGGCTGCATGATCACGATCAAATCCTATAACAAAGTAGCCCTGATCAGACACCTGTATTGAGAGTTTATCCAGTTTGACCCGGGTGCCGGGCAGGGTCTTACCCACCAGCAAGCCACCCTGTACATACTGCCCTTCGAGCGTGTAGTTAGCAAAAACCGGGGAGATAGTTAGTAGACTGCCGATCATAAGCAGCAGAAAAAAAGGGTTAAAGATCCGTTTCATTTTGCGATATCTTAGCCTTGGAACTGTTCAGGGAATAAACTGTACTTAGTTTCAGGGGTCAGAGGCCGCAGAGCACTTTTGAATGCAACGGCCATATGGTGCCCTTCAGGAGTGTCAGTTAATCATGAATTTATGGTAAAAACAAAAGAGCGTGCACCCTTCTCTGACTCCAAACAACCCGGCATGTTCCCCAAGTAAAGTAGTTTAATGACAGACAATAACCCAGCAGAGGACATCATCCGCAGCAGACGTTATAACTGGTCTGAGGTGGTGGATATGGTATTTCAGCATCGTAGCGAGCTGGTTAAAGCCAATATCATCGCTATTCTGGGCACCATCATCACCGTGCCAATACCCTTGCTGATCCCGCTCCTGGTGGATGAAGTCTTGCTGGAAAAGCCCGGCCCCAGCGTCCCCTTCATGAACAGTCTGTTCCCTGAATCCTGGCACTCTCCACTGCTCTATATCTTTGTCATCCTGCTACTGACCATGGCGATGCGACTGGCCTCTTTGGTGTTGGGCGTATGGCAGATGCGTCAATTTACTATCATCTCAAAGGATGTCACCTTCAGAATCCGCCGCAGCCTCCTGCAACGGCTGGAGCGGGTCTCCATGGCCGAGTATGAAACACTGGGAAGTGGTACGGTTGCTTCTCATCTGGTAACGGATATTGATGCCGTAGACAGCTTCCTGGGAGTGGCTACCAGTAAATTTCTGGTGGCCGTTCTCAGTATTGTCGGCACCGCCGCCGTACTGCTCTGGATGCACTGGCAGCTGGCCATTCTTATCCTGTTGCTCAATCCCATTGTCATCTGGGTCACCACCGTCTTTGGTCATCGGGTCAAGGCACTGAAACGCAGGGAGAATAGCGCCTACCAGACATTCCAGGAGAGCCTGGCAGAAACGCTGGATGCCATTCAGCAGATACGCGCCAGCAACCGGGAAAAGCACTATATCCAGCGCATTATTGGCAAGGCGGATCACATACGCCACCATTCAGCGGCCTTCACCTGGAAAAGTGATGCCGCACAGCGCCTCTCATTTACAACCATTCTGTTTGGGTTTGATTTCTTCCGCGCATTGAGCATGGTGATGGTGCTTTTTTCCGGTCTCAGCATCGGTGAGATGCTGGCCGTTTACGCCTATCTCTGGTTTATGATGGCGCCACTGCAGGAGATCCTGGCGATCCAGTACTCATACAACGCCGCCAAGGCAGCGTTGGAACGGATCAATCAACTGATCCAGATCGATCTGGAACCCTGCTATCCGCACCGGGCCGACCCGTTCAAAGACAACACAACAACCACGCTACGCCTGGAGAATATCTGCTTCCGCTACGGCGATGGCCCTCTAGTTCTTGACCATCTATCCATGACGATCAAAGCGGGAGAAAAGATCGCACTGGTCGGTGCCAGTGGCGGTGGCAAAACCACGCTGGTACAGATTATCCTCGGACTCTACCCACCAGAGTCTGGCAAGCTCTTTTTTAATGATATACCGGTCACAGAGATCGGCATGGACAAGGTCAGGGAGCATGTGGCGACCGTCCTTCAACAACCCGCCCTGTTTAATGATACCGTGCGGATGAACCTCACCTTGGGCAAGCCCTACAGTGATGAAAAACTGTGGAAGGCTCTGGCGGTTGCACAACTGGATCAGACAATAAGAGAGTTGGATCAGGCACTGGACACGCTGATTGGTCGAGACGGTGTCCGGCTTTCAGGCGGCCAACGCCAACGCCTGGCCATTGCACGCATGGTCCTCAGTGATCCAAAGCTGGTCATTCTGGATGAAGCCACTTCGGCACTGGACACAACCACAGAGCAGCATCTGCATGAGGCCCTGAAACAGTTTCTGAAGGGCAGAACCACGCTGATCATCGCACACCGGCTGAGTGCGGTTAAACAGGCCGATCGAGCCCTGGTCTTCG
>JAPHUG010000332.1 GCA_026197195.1 Sedimenticola sp. | reverse complement strand
GCCAACAGTTTGTTGGGGTTCTCAGCCAGTACAGCCTCAGCGAATTCACGCGCAAAGCCAAGATCAGGCGTTCCGGTCTCACACCATACCAGGTCGGCGTAAGGGGCATAGGCCAGACCACGCGAGATGGCCTGTTCCAGACCGTTCTTTACATTGTAGAAGCCTTCTGGTGTGCGCTCGCCGGTGACAAACGGTTTGTCCCAGTCATCAACGTCAGAGGTCAGCAGGTTGGCAGCCTCAGCATCGGTACGGGCCAACAGCAGGGTGGGTACGCCACACACGTCAGCGGCCAGACGCGCGGCAATCAGTTTCTGCACGGCTTCTTGGCTTGGTACCAGCACTTTACCACCCATGTGGCCACACTTCTTAACAGCGGCCAGCTGGTCT
This sequence comes from Sedimenticola sp., assembly GCA_026197195.1. Lineage (GTDB taxonomy): Bacteria > Pseudomonadota > Gammaproteobacteria > Chromatiales > Chromatiaceae > Sedimenticola. The sequence continues at coordinate 4,493 of JAPHUG010000332.1, read as the reverse complement.
TCAAAGTGAACGCCGGCAGCGCCGTTAGCGATCATGTTCTTCATCAGTTCGAAGGCGTTCAGTACGCCACCAAAACCGGCTTCAGCATCTGCAACGATAGGCAGGAAGTAGTCGATATGGCCTTGGTCGCCTGGATTGATATCACGTGACCATTGGATCTCGTCAGCACGCTTGAAGGCGTTGTTGATACGACGAACCATGGTAGGAACCGAGTCATAGGCGTACAGAGACTGATCAGGGTACATGGTCTCTGAGGTGTTGCCATCGGCAGCTACCTGCCAGCCAGAGAGGTAGATTGCCTCAATGCCCGCTTTTGCCTGCTGCATTGCCTGGCCGCCGGTGATAGCGCCCATGCAGTTCACGTAGCCTTTCTTGGCTTGGCCATGCACCAGATCCCACAGCTTGTTAGCGCCATTGCGAGCATAGGTGTACTCGGGTTGTACCGAGCCGCGCAGACGTACCACATCTTCTGCGCTGTAGCCGCGTTTTACGTCAGTCCAGCGGGGGTTTTCTGCCCAATCTTTCTCAAGCGCTGCAATCTGTTCTTTACGGTTCATAAAACAATCTCCTTCACTATTACTCTCATCAAACCTCCATCGGTCGGACAGTGCTAAACTGCCCGGCGGTTTTGGCTATACATTTTCTATCAAGCCAGCATTTTTGATGCAGGCAAGGTAAGAAACTCAACAAAATGGTCATTGGCGATGATGTCATTCAACAGCCCTGCGGCTTGCTCGAAATGGCCTTCATCATAGGCTTCCTGACCAATCTCCTGACGGATCTTTTTCAGCTCCTTCTCAACACCTTCATTTACCAGCTCAAAGGTGATCTTACGCCCATCATCAAGTACACCCTTGGGGTGACGTGTCCACTGCCAGAGCTGACTTCTGGCGATTTCAGCCGTGGCTGTATCTTCCATAAGGTGGTTAATCAGTACGGAGCCGTGTCCGCTCAGCCAAGCGGCGAGGTAGCGAAGTGCGATACTGATTGTGCTATTCAAACCGGGAAGGGTGATATTTCCCGCCGGTATGCAGAGGAGTTCTTCTGCGGTGATCTCCAACTGACTGAGCTGGCGCTTGATCTGGTTGGGTTCCGGCATCAGGAGATCAAAGGCCGCCATCGCCTCCGGCACCAGTTCCGGGTGGATCACCCAGGTACCATCGTGCCCTGCGGTAGCCTCGCGCGCTTTCTCTTTGCGCACTTTCATCTTGATGTCCGCATCAGCGGTAGGATCATCTGTGACCGGCATTTCGGTGGCCAGGCCACCTATGGCGTGGGCGCCTCTACGGTGGCAGGTTTTAATCATAAGTTGTGAGCAGGCGTGCAGAAAGCCTGACTCCGTGGTGATCTGGTTGCGCTCCGGCAGAAGCATATTCGGATTTGCCTGGAAACGCTTGATGAGGCTGAAAGTATAGTCCCAGCGTCCACAGTTTAGTCCAACAACGTAATCCCGCAAGGTGTAGAGGATTTCGTCCATCTCGAACACAGCCGGTACCGTCTCTATCAGCACACTGCAACAGATGCTGCCGTGGTTCAGCCCAAGGCTCTCTTCGGCATAATCAAATACATCAGCCCAGAGCTGTGCCTCGATATAGCTCTCCAATTTTGGCAGGTAGAGATAGGGGCCGCTATTCTGCTCCAGCAGTTCATAGGCGTTGTGGTAAATGTAGAGGCCAAAGTCAAACAGACTGGCGGAGACGGGATGCCCCTCTATTTCAAGATGTCTCTCTTCCAGGTGCCAGCCTCGGGGGCGAATCATCAGGGTGGCGCGTTTTTCAGCGCCTGCACGGTTCAGGGGGCCGCGAATAGCATCGTATAGGTTGACCTGGCCCTCGATTGTGGCTGACCAGTCGGGGGCATGGCCATCTTCAAAGTCGGCCATGAAGCATTTGGCGCCGGAGTAGAGTGCACCCGCGATGGTCTGCCGATCAGTGGGGCCGGTGATCTCCACGCGACGATCCTGCAGGTCAGAGGGGGCCTGTTTGACCCGCCACTCAGCGGCCCTGATCTCAGCCGTCTCGGGTCTGAAATCGGGCTGTTCGCCTTGGTTAAAGCGCGCTTGGCGGTCGCTTCTCAGCCCCAGCAGCTGCTTGCGGCGCTGGCCGAAGCGACGCTCCAGGTCCGCGACAAAGCGCAGTGCCTCTGGGGTGAGGATGGTTTCAGAGGTTTCGGACACCCTTCCGTTGACCCGGATTCGGGGAGAATCGGTCTTATTTTTAAGCTCGGCAACGGTCATTCTGGGTGCCTCCCGTGGTTTTTGCCTGGTACTTCAGCTTTAAAAATCACAAAACCTTAGTAATAACAAGCAAATAGAAAATTAGATCGCGATAGAGCATACTCAATTGTGAAGTATTAAAAACGATAAATACTTTAATCCTTTGTATTGAAATTCTTTATGCTGCATTGCAGAAGAAAATAGGTTAGTAATAAATAGTTAATAAAGCAATGCCAATTTGATTCAGAACCTAGTTCGCAGGAGTTTTCGCACATGACTGATCTGGCACAGCAGCTGGCCCGTACAATCTTCACGGGTTTTGAGCGCCATTTTTCCTTTTTCCAGGAGATTACCCGTGCCGCGCGACAAAGCTTTGAGCAGGCGGATTGGGAGGCCATTCGGCAGGCGTCGGTGGAGCGTATCAGCTTCTATGACCGGCGTGTTCAGGAGGCGATTAGCAAGGTGCGTTCGACGTTTGATGTCGAGACTGTCGATGATGCGCTGTGGAAAAATGTTAAGGCTCAGTACCAGGAATTACTGGTTAATTATCGCCGACCTGAATTGGCGGAAACATTCTATAATTCAGTCTATTGCAAGATGTTTGAACGCCAGTATTTCGATAATGACAAAATCTTTATCGAGTCAGGTGTGGATCGGGAAGAGCTGACGAAACGGGATCGGGTCTACCTCTCTTTTCACCTCAAGGATGGGGGGCTGGAGACCTGCCTCAGGGAGATCTTTTCGGCTTTCTATTTTCGTATCCCCTATCAGGATATAGAGCGGGATATTATCCACGTGGCGGAGGCCTTTCGTGCCCATTCACTGTTTGGTCGTATGCCGGATGATACGCTGCGAATTGATGTGCTTGAGGCTCCTTTCTATCGGAATAAAGCCGCTTACCTGATTGGGCGGGTGACCAGCAGTGAGGGTGTGCAACCCTTCGTACTCCCTCTGCTCAACCATAAGGGCACCATTTTTGTTGACACCTTACTGTCAAACCATGAAGAAGTTGAGGCGTTGTTCAGCTTTGCCCGGGCCTATTTTATGGCCAATAACTCCATTCCGGTGGCTACAGTCAGTTTTTTGAAAAGCATCATGCCAAAAAAACCGATCTCCGAGCTGTATATGAGTATCGGCTTTCATAAGCAGGCCAAGAATGAGTTTTATCGGGATATGATGGACCATCTGGCCAACAGTAATGATAGCTTTGTGGTTGCCCCCGGTACCCCGGGCCTGGTCATGATGGTGTTTACCCTGCCCTCCTATCCCTTTGTATTTAAAGTCATCAGGGACCATTTTGCACCGGTAAAAAATATTACCCATGCGCAGGTTAAGCAGCGCTATATGCAGGTGAAACTGCATGATCGTGTAGGGCGTATGGCGGACACGCTGGAGTTTGCCCAGACAGCGTTCCCCCGTGACCGTTTTGCCCCTGAACTGCTGAAAGAGTTACAAGAGGCGATCCCCTCTCAGCTTGAGATGGAAGGGGACAACGTAGTGATTAATCACCTCTATATTGAACATCGTATGACACCGCTGGATATCTGTCTGGCCAATGGTTCGCAAGAGACGGTGAGGGCCATGCTGGATGACTGGGGATTGGCGATCAAACAGCTTATCGCCGCGGATATATTCCCCGGTGATCTGTTGTTCAAAAACTTTGGTGTCACTCATCAGGGTAAAGTGGTCTTTTATGATTACGACGAGATCTGCAAGATGACGGAGTGTAATTTCCGTCAGATTCCACCGCCCCGCACACCCGAGGATGAGATGAGCAGTGAGCCCTGGTATTCAGTGGCAGACGGCGATGTTTTTCCAGAAGAGTTTTTGATTTTTCTAAGTGCCAGTCCACTGATCCGGAAAACCTTGCTACAACTTCACCCTGATCTGTTCGAGGCGCAATACTGGCGTGACCGGCAGCAGGACATTGGGCGAGGCATTCATGCCGATGTATTCCCCTATCCCGCTGATATCCGCTTTATCAATCGGCACCGGGAAGCCTTTGAGACAAAGGAAAAGGTTGCGGCTGGATAACAGACGGGCAGTTAGTTGAAAAAGAACGGGGGTCGAATGACCCCCGTTTGTCGTTATTATGCGAGTGCTTTCTGCATCGCAGCCAGGGCGACACCCTGATTGATGTTTGCACCCATGTCGGCGAGAACGGCTTCCAGAGCGCCCACGCAGAGCAGGATGTTCTCCGAGCGGCTGGCATGGCCCATTAGGCCGATACGCCACACTTTACCTGCCAGCGCACCAAGACCGGCACCAATTTCCAGGT
>JAPHUG010000469.1 GCA_026197195.1 Sedimenticola sp. | reverse complement strand
AGACCCTCAGCTGGCCGAGCGTTCAATGGATGAGAGTAAGTATACTGATTCATGATTTAAGCTTCAGTGATCAGTAAGGATTCTTAATGGGGCGGGGTGGCTAAAGCGCTAATTTCAGCAGATCAGGATTTGCTGCATTTCAATTCTCTTGTGGCCTTGTGCACCTGACGTTCTAGCATCGGTAGATCACGCTCTATTGTCTTCCACACGATAGTTAAATCTACCTTGAAATAGCCGTGTGCAAGGATATTGCGAGTACCATAGGCGGCTTTAAGTGGAAATGTGGGGTGGTTTAAGGCGAAGTCTGGAAAGTGTCGCTTTATATATTCCCCGCTGCCTCCCCAATTATTTCCAGGTTGCGTATAACGGCATCTTGTTTTTCTTCATTGGTAAGAAATGTCTCCTTATCAATGCCAGAAAGATAGCGCTGAATACGGGCAATGGCCTGTTGGATGTGCTCAAGATAATCTAACAGAGAAAGCGTGTTTCGTTTTGTCATACGGCCTCGGCCTGGTTCAGTACCTCCATCCTCCATCGGTCAGGGAGTGCTGCAGGCGTTAGTACATCGACTTCCACGCCAAGCAGTTCTGATAGTTCGATGCTGATAGCGCCAATATCGAAAAGTGATGTGTTCTCGGTAGGGTCGACAAGGATATCCAGATCACTCTGGTCAGTATCCTCCCCATGCAGCACTGAACCAAAGATTCGTGGATTCTTGGCATGATGCTCTTCGACTATGCTCCGAATGGCGGCACGATGTCGCTTATAGGCAATAGAGGGCTTCATTCAATAATTCCGTTATTAACTAACCCAACAGTAGGCGATGCGCCCTTATGGGTCAATCTGAAAGAGAGGTTTCTTGCCAACTACAATGGGTTGTCCTGTTGTTATGTCGATTTAGTCGTTAGCCATGGTGATTATCCAGGCTTTCAAGTAATTGGCCTATATCCTCTGTTTCAATAAGATCTATCCCACGTTCGCCCCATTTGTTGATAACGATAGGATCGGTCAAGTCGTAGAGCATCCAGGCCCAGGGACCATCGGCCGGGGAGCCGTTGGCAGGGAGTTTGGTGTGGTTGCAGATCAGGAAGCGGGGCGATAACGCGCGGGCTTGTTCAATGGACGGCTCATCATAGCTGCGTAGAACCCATCCCAGTTCAATAGGACTCCGCTCCTTAGCATAGCTGAGTGCAGGTAGGCTGAATGAGATGAGGACACACTGAGCTATATGGTTTTCCAGTTGCTTCAGTAGGGGATCCATTACGGCTTCAAGTCCCCAGCGGGTTAAGCTCTCCTCTTTGATCTCAACCATGGCTCTGGCATTAGGGTACTGCTTTAGGTTCTTCAGCATCTCTCCTAGGCCAATAACGCTTTCAGGGTAGAACTGGGCACCCAGTCGATCAGGTTCATGCACACTCAAGGTAGCCCGTGTAGCCTGGTCCAGATTGAATGCTGAACACGGGTTTCCTGCTGTACGCTGAAAGTTGTCATCATGTAGCAGGATGAAATCACCCTCATTAGCCATCTGGATGTCAAACTCGACCCAACGTGCCCCCAGATCCAGCGCCGCTTTCAAACCGCGCCATGTGTTCTCTGGATAAAGCGCCATATAGCCACGGTGAGCGATAAGTTGTTTGGGAGTGATGGGCATATTAGTCAGCGGTCATCATGGTGTCACTGTTCTTGGCTTTCTGAGTTGTGCCAGGCCCGCTATGACTGGGCTTTGGGTGGCCGTAGTAATAACCTTGAGCATAGTTGATGCCGTAGGTTTGTAATAGTAGGTTTGTCTCCTCATCCTCGACCATCTCCGCAATGGTTTTAATGCCAAACTGATTGGCAATGCTGGCGATATGTTCCACCATGATGCGATCCCGTCGATCAACGGCTATCTGCCGGATGAAACTCCCTTCGATCTTTACATAATCAACAGAGAGGTACTTCAGATAAAGAAAAGAGGAGAAGCCACTGCCAAAATCATCCAGGGCAAACCCGATACCGTACTCATGGAGTTCATCAATCAGATGACTGAGCTCTGAAATGCGGGGCAGGGCTTCCCTTTCTGTGATTTCAAAAACAATTTTAGTGAGCGGGATGCGGTATTCTCTGGCCAGTGCCACCATGTCCCGTACGGTCTCTTCACTGGCAAGTGTTCGAGAGGCGAGGTTGAAAAACAGCTTGGTATCGTCATCCGGATGAGCCATGAGGTATTCAAGGCCTTTGCGGAAAACCGCGATATCCAGTTCGATGGTCAGCCCAAGCTCCTCTGCGGCGTGGATGAACTCATTTGCGGTCAGGAATCGGTCACCATCTTTTATCCGGGCCAGTACCTCATAAGCATAAAGCCCACCTGGGATACCCACGATAGGTTGCACAAAGGCGGTAATACGCTCTTCTTCAAGGGCGAGTCGCAAAAGTTCGCCTTTTTTGAAGATCTCCATT
>JAPHUG010000449.1 GCA_026197195.1 Sedimenticola sp. | reverse complement strand
GGCGCCATCAAAATCGTATTCTGTCCCGGCATACTCGCCACGCAGTCTGAGACGGCGCTCCAACCACTGGCCATCCGCCTTGAGGCTCCAGGCATCCCCTCCGGAGGCGGCGGGATCACCCGCAATGCCCAGACCGGTATCCGGGGCCTCCCCCGAAAGATAGATTGCAGAAATCTCGACGCTGGCATCTGACCGATTCACCGGATAGGCGGTCACCACCCCACCACTGACATAATCGTTACTGTCACCGACACCCAGACCGTCCTGAAAGCCGGAGAGGTGGCTGCCACGCATATTGAATCCAGTGACGCTGGTGGCATACGCCTGCGAACTGAAGGTTGCAGAAACACCCCTGCGATTAAAGCCTGACAACACAAGACTATCGGGTGCTATGGCATGGTGGCCAGCTTTGGCACTGAGTGACTTGCGCTGCCAATCCAGCAGATATTCACCCACCTCGACTTCACGCCCCTCAGTATTCGAGTTATAGAACAGCGGCAAGCTGAGCCCGGCCTGCCAATCGCCATCGGCCAATCGACCCTGTATAGCGGCACTGCCTGTTCCCTGTGTCCGCCTCGTCGGCAGGGCGGTCATGTTTTTCTCACCGATCCGTTTTGATACTTCTACAGAGGTCGCGACATTTAACTCGGCCTCTCTAAAGGCTTCTGATTTACGCACCTCAAACAACCAAAAACCGCGCTCCAAAAGAGAACCATCAGCGCCGTTTTCCACCAGTCGTAAACGGTGCTTTCCATAAGCAAGGGGCTGAATCGGCACAAACAGGGCAAAGTCACCGTCCCGGCCCACCAGTGCAGTGACATCAATACCATCCAACTCAAGACTGAGACGCTGAAGGACCTCTACCGGCACTTCGGGGGGTATATAGAGACGGATCTCTTCGGCAGGCAGGCGATAACTGCGATCTTTTGTAGGTACTAACTCAGGAGACCAGGAGGCGCTGGCCGATGTGAAAAAGAGAAGAGATAAAATGGCCAAAGGGAGACGGACTCGCCCTATCCCTGTCAGGTACCCTGAATTCATTTGTTGTAGTTTCCTTGGCTCAAGCACCCTGCCCATCCGTTTGAATAACGCCCTTGAGAATCCACAGGCAATCGTATTCAGCCAACATCCCAGTGCGACCGATGTAATAATCTATCTTCCCACTTGATAGACTCTATTTAGCCTAATGCTATCACGGTTATATCAATACACCGCAACCCCTGGTTCTCAAAAAGATAGAAACTGGCTAGCGCTCCATGACATCCACAGCACGGGCCGCGGTCATCATCTTGAGTTGTTCATAAGTCACTGGCACACCCGTCGCATCGGTGCCGGCAGCGGGATAGATGGTGGCATAATCGGCCAGCCCGATATCGATAAGAATCTCCGCACCCTCAACTCCAAAAGGACACACACCGCCCGGCTTGAAACCGGTGACCCGTTCCGTCTCGTCACCCCGGGCCATTCTCACCTTGGTTCCCAATACCTGCTTCATCTTTTTACTACAGACCCGCAAATCCCCCGGGCAGACCGCCAGATAAAACTGGTCGTTCTTCCCTTTAAACAGCATCGACTTGGCAATCTGTCCCACTGCCACGCCAATTCGGGCCGCAGCCAGCTCAGAGGTGGGGGTACTGCCAGGCTCAAACTCCAACGCAGACAAGCCATGTGCATCCAGTATCGCTTTCACTTTTTCAGGAATCATTCTCTATCCAACTGTTGCTGTTGTTGCTCTGAAAAGGCTACCAACTCAGGGAAAAATTGATGAAAGCCTTCCGATAAAGCTGAGTAGTGCCGCTTCACCTCAGTGAGTGCATCATCAAGGGGATTTGACCGACTCAGCCGCAATGACATCCGCCGATAGACTAACCCCAGTTGTTCCAGATCATGATAGGAACCCATCCAGTCTTCATGGATTATCCTGGGAACCAGACGCTGCAGACGCACAGGTAATCGCTGCCGCTCCCGAGCCAGCAGGGCGTAAAACTGCTGAATAAACACTACACGATCCGCATCACTGAACTGGTCCCAGTGACGATTGAGAAAATGGTCGTAGAGGATATCAAGGATGATCCCTGCATAGCGGCGCTGCTTACCGGCAAACAGTCGCTTGCTTTCCAGAACCCAGGCATTGTCATCGGTAAACCGATCTATCTGACGATGCAGAACAATACCTTTCATGATACCCGATGGATACACCTTGGCTAGGGTCGCCAGTTGACCACGGGTAAAATCTGCAATCAGGCTGCCTAGCTGTTGTTCAGGGTCCGGTGACGAGAGGAAAACATGAGCCAGATAATTCATGGGGCATCATCTTGTGCTGATTCATTCCGGGCAGGGACACGCCACCTGAATAGAGGTGAGGTATCGGTTACAGCCTTGCTTAGGCGGACGATACAGGGCGCTTTGAATAGGGATGCCATGTACACACCAGAAGCGGAGCTGACTGAAAGCCTTTTATGATGTAGCGAGCAGAATACGATTCCGCCCCTGCTCTTTGGCTTGATACAACGCCTTATCGGCCGCATCCAAAAGGCCGGTAGCAGAAGCCACGTTGGGGAACTCAGCGATACCGGCACTCAAGGTGGCTGAGAAGCATTCGCCATCTGCTGAAAACTGGGTGCTGGCAAAGGCTATCCTCACCTCGTCCAGTACCTGTACTGCCTGATCCACTGATGTGTCAGGCAGTATAACCAGAAACTCTTCACCTCCATAACGCCCTATAATATCGGTCCCACGGAGACGTTCTCGCAACAACCTTGAAAAACTGACCAGCACCTTATCTCCCGTACTGTGCCCAAAGGTGTCATTGATACGCTTGAAATGATCAATATCGATCATACCTACACTCAATGGATGGGCCTGACGCTTGGCAAGGGCGCAGCTGTTGCTTAACCGTTCCATGATAACCGCATGATTGAAGAGCCCGGTCAGGCTATCCCGAACCATCATCCAGCGCAGGATTCTGGCACGCCACGCGCGCATCTTGACCGCAGTAACCAACTCCTTGGGACGTATGGGTTTGGTGAGGAAGTCATCGGCCCCGGTCTGCAAGGCCTCTAGTTGGCGTTGCCGTTCCGTCTCCACAGACAAGAACAGAATCGGCACGCTGATATAGTT
>JAPHUG010000221.1 GCA_026197195.1 Sedimenticola sp. | reverse complement strand
TGGCATCAACTGTTCCTGACAGTATTTTTGCGCCGTATCCCGCACCATCCGCTCTTCTTCCGTTAACTGCTGATCCAGCAGCAGCGGATCTTCCCACTTGAATGGGGCTCTTGCCTGTGATTTCGAATTCATAGCCATCTTCTTTTCAGTTGGATCACTATTTTGACTCTGACAAGTACAAGCCGTTCGCTTGCGTACCTGTCTCATCAGTGATGTTATTAATCAACACAGTATGTGCTGTAATTTTCGCTCCAGCCATCTGCGCTAACTGCCATTACAATCTTAACGATACAGAATTACGGCTCTCAGGGGGCAGAGTCAAATCAAAGGTCGTCATAGGCCACTGCCCAATCAACCCCCTTTGATTCTGATCCCTGTATCGCATTACTTCCTAGATATATTGACCACTGTCTACTTTAATTACTTCACCGGTAATCATACGCGCAGCATCAGACAGCAGGAACAGCACGGCGTTCGCAATATCTTCCGGGGTAGCCAACTCTTTCAATACCGTCTCATCCAGCGCTTTGTTTAAAAACTCTTCGGGAAGTTTTTTTGCCATCTCCGTCAACACCATGCCAGGTGCCACGGCGTTCACCGTAACCCCTTTACTGCCCAACTCCCTGGCCGCCGTCTTGGTCAGGCCTATCATACCGGCCTTGGCGGCGCTGTAATTGGCCTGTCCAAATTTCCCACGCATACCGTTAATTGACGTGATATTGACAATACGGCCATAGCCCTGCTCACGCATGCGCGGAGCCAATGCACGGATAAGATAAAAGGCGCCACCCAGATTGATATTAATGACAGAGCTCCACTCATCATCACTCATCTTGGCGATGCTCTTATCCCGGGTAATGCCCGCGTTATTGACCAGTAGGGTGACATCCTCAGGCAACTGATCCACAGCAGCCTGAACACTGGCCGGGTCGCCAATATTGACTTCATGAAAGGTTCCCGGCGTTGAGCCTGCATCGCCCATGGTCAGGTCAAACACATGCACTTCAGCACCCGCCTGCTCCAACATTTCGGCAACGGTCTTGCCGATACCGCTGGCACCACCCGTCACAATCACCTTTCGACCCGTAAAGTTCCACATAACAACAACCTCAAAGTGCGCAGGAGAGGGAGAGCTCCTGAGCAGGACGGAAACCTGAACTGGAAAGGAACCGGTTAAGGTCAAAGTTTTCCCACTCTACCTCAGTCCGTACATTCTCAACCTGCAAGGAGGCCAGATTATCCATTAACTGTGCCATCAGGGCAGAACCGATACCGCTTCCTTTGTATTCAGGCCCCACTCCCAGTGTATCCACCACGGCGGTTGAATCGGCACGACCAAAACTACCATAGTCTACCCGCGCCATAATGAAACCGGCCACCAGGCCATCCTGTTCAGCTACCATCGACACCCGAATGCCACTATCAGAGATCACTTCGGAGACCTTCTGCTGCAGGTAGGCCGCCCGATCTTCATTGGTGATATGCCGGTCGATTCGACGAATCGAGTCCAGATCACTCTCTGCCAGTGAGCGGACAGGGCGAAGACCAATATCGTCATCCTCATCCAGCGCCAGTGGACTGGTATCACGGGTCAGAACATTTCTTGCGGCCAGACTAAATCCTGCATTGGCAAAATAGGCCAGCAACTCCTGCTGATGCCAATCAGCCTGTGTCTGCAACGATCCACAATCCCGTTTTTTTGCCTCATCTTTCAAAGCGTTCATCAGCATCATACCGACACCGGAACCCTGTTCGCCGGGCTGTACACCCAGTGCATCAATGACCGCAACCGGCTGATGTGTTCCAAACTCACCTTGCAATACATGGGCAAACAGAAATCCACAGATCTGACCACCTACACTGGCAACAAAGCTGATATAAGTTCCAGGAGACCGTCCCATCGCCTGCAGGCGCTTATTAAAGAATTCCGGGCGTGCACTACCACCCAAATTTTTGTCCAACCCAATAACCTGTTCTACATCGCCTTCCTGTAATGGCTGGATCTGGCATTTTTTTTCAGACATCTCAACCCACCTCCGGGTATTTTGTTTAGCTTGCCGACGCATATTACGCATATAACGACAGGCGTTCAGGGCGCGCGGGCGGACACCAGTGACAAGTCTTCATCACCAGGCGGAAACCCGCTGCCTGTATAAACCTACAACTCAGTGCAGTGTTTCGTACTTCGCCAACAGCTCTTCTTCTGTCTCATCAAAATCGGGATTGGGGACAATACAATCCGGAGGACAGACCAGCTGGCACTGCGGCTCATCTTCAGCGCCTACACACTCAGTGCACTTCAAAGGGTCAATCACATAGATCTCTTCACCCTCGGTAATTGCGTCGTTTGGACATTCCGTTGGGCAGGCATCACATGCGGTGCAGTCTTCATTGATCATAAGGGCCATAACATTTCTCCTTACTCAAAATATATTCTGTAGTCGTTAATTCGTTATTGAACGATCCAAATAGGTTACGAGGCCTTGGCCAGTTCATCACCCTGTTCAGCCAGCTTATCAAATCGGTAAGCACCCCAGATCGCAGCGCCAATGGCACCAGAATAGGGAGAATCAGGATGACTGACAGCCTTACCCTGCACCTTCATCTTGACCATCGATTCATTGATCGAAGCCTTCAGGCCATCATCCAGTGCCAACCCGCCACTCAGGAAAGTGACACCTTCATTCGCCTTGATAACCCGTAACAGCTTGACCAGACGCCCGGCCATGGAATCATGAATACCCTTAAGAATATTGGGTGCAGAGATACCCCGGGAAACCATATTGATCACATCCGTCTCAGCCAGCACCGCGCAGATGCTGGAGACATTCTCTGGATCATCAGCCTGCATGGAAAGTTCACCGATTTCGTTCTGGGCAATACCCAGATAACGGGAGATATTCTCCAGGAACTGTCCTGAACCGGATGCACACTGACTGGTCATTCGGTAGGTCAGTACCTTACCCTTTGCATCCATTTTCACAGCACGTCCATTCAGCGCCCCCATATCCAATACCGAACGAGACTCGGGATTGAGATAGATGGCCCCACGGCTGTGTGTGGTCATGGAGTAAAAATGGCCGGTGGAAAAGGTAATACTCTCACCCTCACCCGTGGTCGCCGTATAATCGATATCCGCCTCGGTCAAACCGGCCTCTTCGATCACCTCATCATAGGCGCGGCGGGCGAGTTCCATTGGATCACGCTGACGGATCTTGTCATTACGTCTGGCCACCCACTCGATCTGATCACCCTCTACTTTAAATAGAACCGTCTTGATACAGCCGGTACCTACATCGATGCCAATACTGGTAGTCATGCTCAAGCCTCCTCGACGGCGCGACGTGCAAACTCTGCACCACCCAATGCACCGGTATAAATTGAATCTGGATCGATATTGATCTTCACATCACCGTAGTTTTCGGTCACCAGCTGACGCAGCTGATTCACTGCTGCCTCATTCTTCGCCACACCACCGGTGAAGGTGAACTCATCGGTAATACCACCCGAGCGGGAGATAATCGACATGGCGCGCAGAATAATGGCACGATGAAGACCCGACATAATGTTTTCACGCTTCTCACCCATCGCCAGACGGTCACGTAACTCTGCCCCGGCAAATACTGTACAGGTCGAGTTGATACGGGTGGTCTTGGTGGCTTTCATGGCCATCGGACCCAGCTCATGCAGACCCAGATTCATCTCATCAGCAATATAGCCCAAGTAGCGACCACAGCCGGCTGCACAACGGTCATTCATCTGAAAGTTGACCACGATACCTTTCTCATCGACCTGAATACCCTTGGTATCCTGACCACCAATATCCAGTACGGTGCGGGTCTTGGGGTACATCAAATGAGCACCCAGACCATGGCAGAGAATCTCCGAGCGGATATGCTCTTTCGGGAAAGGCAGACGTACACGACCGTAGCCCGTACCCACGACAAAGGTCTCTTCAAGATCCAGATCAAGGACGCTCTTGATCGCCTTCATCACATCACCCGAATCAACACTCAGATCGGTCTCTTCTTTCAACACGTTTTCCAGTGCACGAAGAAACTTGCCTTCCATATCATCATTGGGTGGCCGATTCTCCACCTCAATAATGGACTTGTCATAAATATTGATCAGGGTATCAAATGTCATACCCATCTCTTTCGCGGTCTCTTCAGCAATGTTCATATATTCAGAACCTGCCAGATCGCGGAAGAAATCAGATTTACGGACCACGCCCGGTGCAAACAATCCTTTCAGTTTATCCGCCAGACGGGTAAACGCCACATCCAGAACACCGCAGATCTTATCTTTCTGACCGGGATAGCGGAGATCATCCGCATTCTTGGCGCAGGTCTGATGCAGATCATTCAACTGCTCCAGGAACAGCTCCAACCGAAAGTGGCGCTCCAGGTTGAACAGCAGGCGATCAATCTTTTCACCTTCCAGTCCGGCCAATCCTTCCAGTGCACGATGAAACAAGGTGAGGCGGGTGCTGATGAATGCCTCCAGCTTTGCCACACGACTGGCTGTATCATAGTTAGAGCGTGAGTTGGTGATACCACGCCCCAGGACTTCGCCTTTTTCATCCATCACCACCGCCTTGGTAGTGGTAGATCCTAAGTCAATACCGATATAACACTTCATCTTGCGCCCCCTTAAAATTGTCTGCTGGACTGACGTTTCTGATCCACCATCTGGAAATAACTCTCCAGGCGGTTCTTCACGTTAGCAGCGGAGAAGTAACGCGGATCAACCAGGTCAGTCTCAATAAAGGCACCCGGCTTGCCGGTGCGCTTCTCAATCTCGTTCATCATCATCAACTGACCAGCGGAGAAGCTGTTACAGCTCTTGATGGAGTTGATCAGAAGACCATCGGCCTGATACTCGTTCATATACTTTTCCAGCATATCGACACGACTGGGCATGTTG
>JAPHUG010000360.1 GCA_026197195.1 Sedimenticola sp. | reverse complement strand
CGCGCCCTACCTGTACCGGCCGCACAGATCCTTGACAGAGAGAACTGGTATGGGGCCATCAGCCATAAAGCGGTGGCGAGAATGGCCGGGCTTGGCTGGCAGGGCAAAAACCTGCTGTTGATTACCCCTGAGTTTGGATCACGGGTGCGCCTGGTGACACTACTGACTGACGCACCACTTGAGGTAGATGGCCCGATTGAAAACCGCTGCGGAAAATGTCGGCTCTGTGTCGATGCCTGCCCGGTAGATGCTATCTATAACGTCAACACTGACTCTCACTACAGCCACCGGGAAGAGGCGCTGGATCTAAAACGTTGCGCTGAAAAAGTCACCGTGGAGTTTGCCAATCTGCCGAATATCGGTGCCCCCATGTGTGGTATCTGTATCAAGGTCTGCCCCTTTGGGCGACGCATCAAAACATCACAGCCTACTGCGTAATCACCTCTCCAGCGGGTAATGGGTATCAGTCTGTGCCCGCTGGAATAAGAGGATGAGCCTCGACAGAAGGCCGACTCAACACCCCCGATCAGCAACACAACAGCGCAATCAATCTGAAAATATGCCAGAATTGACCGATTAATCGAGCCTGTTTCTTCAAAGAGTAGTAACCATGAGCAAGAGAGACTTTCCTGTCGTCGCCGTCACCGGTTCATCCGGTGCAGGGACCAGCACCGTCCGTGAGGCCTTCAGCCATATTTTCTATCGGGAAGGTATCCAGGCCTTGATGGTTGAAGGGGATTCCTACCATCGCTATACCCGCAGTGATATGAAAAAGGCGACCAAGCTGGCTAAACAGAAAGGCCGCAATCTGAGTCATTTCAGCCCAGATGCCAACCTGCTGGATGAATTGGCAGAGCTCTTTAAAAATTACAAAGCCCATGGCAAGGGCAAAACCCGGCGCTATCTGCACAATGAAGAGCAAGCGCTGCTCATGGGTCAGAAACCCGGCACCTTCACTCCTTGGGAAGAGACCAAAGATGAAACCGATCTACTGCTCTACGAGGGTCTGCATGGCGGGATGCCTGAGGTGCGCAAGTATGTCGATCTATTGATCGGCGTGGTGCCCATTATCAACCTGGAGTGGATTCAGAAGATCCAGCGCGATAACGAAACCCGCGGCTATGATACCGAATCAATTGTCGAGGCGATCAAACGCCGCATGGATGACTACGTGGAGCACATTACGCCCCAGTTCTCCCACACCGACATCAATTTCCAACGCATCCCCACGGTGGATACTTCAAACCCATTTATCTCCAGAGAAGTACCCTCTGCCGATGAGAGTCTGGTGGTGATCCGGGTCAAGAAGAAGATCATCAAAAAATACAACATTGACCTGGTCAATATGAAACACATGATAGAGAACTCATTTATCTCTCGACGAAACACCCTGGTCATCCCAGGCACCAAGATGATCTTTGCCATGGAGGTGTTACTCACCCCCATCATTGAAGATCTGGTGAAAAACTCGAAGAATGCCCTGCGGGTCAAGAAAAAGAAGAAAAGCACTCATCACGACGACTGAATCCAGCTACCCGGATGTGTCCGTACCCACTGTTTGTCTACGGCTCCCTGCTAAAAGGTGTAGATCACCCCTATCACCGTCACCTGGCCCGCTATTGTGAATACCTTGGCCCTGGTCGTCTCCAGGGCCGACTGTTTGAGGTCAATGGCTATCCTGGTGCGATCACCAGCGACCAAACAGATGAGTGGGTTACGGGTGAGCTGTATGGTATACAAGAGAGTACCCCGCTCTTTTTAATACTCGATGAGTACGAGGGATGCAGCGATGATGATCCCCTGCCCCATGAGTACCAGCGCGTTTTACAGCCCATTCTGCTTGAGGATGGCAGTCAGCTGACCGCCTGGACTTACTGCTACGCGGGTGATACCTCAAGGCTCCAACAGATCACTTCCGGCGACTACCTCGCTTACCGTTACCGGCAACACCATCAAAAATAACCACGACAGCCACGGCGGTCTATCGCCCTTGGTGCTCATCGGATAAATCAAATAACATAGCCTTCCTGGATGGCTAAGACAGCAAGGAGAGACCCATGCGCTCATTTAACCGACTGGCGATTGGACTGGTCACCACTGTCATTGTGGTAGTCGTCAGCCTGTTTGTTATCTTGTCCTCTAATCTGAGTGCATTGATTATCGAAAAGGTACAGACCGAAGGCTCCCGCATCGTCCAGGTTCCGGTCAGGCTGCAACAAGCCGAGATGGCCATCTCCGGTGAAGGTCAGCTGAAGGGCCTGAGCGTTACCAATCCCGAAGGTTACCGCAATACACTGGCCATTGACCTCGGAACCATTGAACTGCAACTAGACAGCGATACACTCGCCTCACCCGTTATCAGGATTAAGGCCCTCCATATAATGGGACCCATCGTAAACTTTGAGCAACATGAGACAGAACGGTCTAACCTTCAGCAGCTCGTTAATAACGCCCTGGCTTCGGTAGAAAAAATCCCGACAAATCAGAATGGGCAACCCAGCGCAGTCCTGTTGATTATTGAACAGCTCACCCTGACCGATGGAGTGTTGAACGTCTACGATCAGCGTGCAGCGGCTCCGATTGAGCGACCGCTGCCAGACCTTACCATGGCGGCGATAGGCAAAGAGAAAGGGGGAAGTCCGACGGCCGAAGTTATCGCTCTGGTGATGCAACAAGTCGTTGCTCGTGCCACCGAAGAGGCCGAACTGGCCCTGGAAGCGTTAGAATAATCGATTGATCAGGAACCGTACCCCGGCGAGCTGTCCTGCCGCTGACCAACAACCATCACCAGATTTCAGATCGAGTCGAACCCAGCACACTGTCCAGTTCACTCTCATTCACACCCAGCATAATCAGAATCTGCTTCTGTGCAGCCTCCAGAATCCCACGCTGCTCCTCTTCGTGAGGAATGCTCTTGGCAATAGCCACTGCTCCCACCAGCGAGGCCAGAATAGCCCGGGCCTTCTCTGCAATGTTCTCCCGATCAGGTTCAAACGGGAGCTTCTTCAGGCGACTCAGGGCGATAATACGGGTCTCAAGCATCTTCTTGAGATTGAAATACGAGGCTTCATAGAGCTTTTTGACCTCCGCATTCTCATTCCCGATCTCATTAAACAGGACCGCCTCGGGGCCCGGCTTACTCTTCTTAACCATCTCCTGGAGATTCCAATAGTTGGTTACCAGGGCGGTAAGATGCTTCAGTGACAGGGGGCCTTTGACCAGACGAGCGGCACGACTTCCCTTGAGCGTTTCAAGGAACGAGGCGTTATACAGGGCCTCCTTTGACTCGAAATGGGCATAAAAAGCCCCTGGCGTCATCTTCGACAGCTTCATGATCTGGCTGATAGACACCTTGTCAAAGCCATAGCGACAGAACAACTCTGTGGCTGACTTTAGAATACGGTCTTTAGATTTTGCCTTG
>JAPHUG010000237.1 GCA_026197195.1 Sedimenticola sp. | reverse complement strand
TGTTGCTTTAATTCAGCCATCGCATTTGAAAAGATGGTTTTGTACTCCGCTTCATCTCCATCTGAAGATGGCTGGCTTTGTGGCCAGTTCCCTGATTGTTCAAGACTGTGGAAGATCTCCCGGATTCGGCGCATGTGGCCTTCCTCAGACTTGCGCAGGTATTCGAACATGTTGCGACCCACTTCAGTGGTGGCCTTGTCTCGGGAGGCTTGGTAGAACGCCATACCCTCTTTCTCTAATTGCATGGCTTTCTTAAGTGCAGTGTGGCGTGGATCTAACATGGAATTGACTCCGCAGATAATGAGCTACACAGAGGCTCATCTGTTAATGATGGGATTCAAATGTGCGCTTCGGTGTGAAAAATATGTATCACATTTAACACGGTTTTGTCTGTCAGGCAAAGAAATTAATTTAGATACACGGGTGGGATGGTCTATTTCAAGTGGCTGCCCTCCCGAAGAAGGGCAGCCCAACAACTACTTTTTACCGAGAGCGATGATGGTCTGCATGAAATCATTAGCGAAGTTATTGCTATCCAGTTTGGAAAACTCCAGCTGGTACTTTCCATTGATAACCAAAGCCGGTACACCGGTCAGTTCTGCCTGATCGAACAGGCGCTTTGTGCGGGCTATCTGTAAGTTAACTTCCTCACTCTGCATGTTTTCGGCCAGACTCTCTTTGGTAATGCCCGATGAACTCATTACACTGACCAGCTCATCCAGTGTGGGGTAGCGCTTTTCAGTCCTTTTGTCAGCGTAGAGCTTGAATATCTCATCAAAATGGGTCTCTTTGACTCCCAGTGCTTCCATAGCATAAAAAAGACGTGCCTCGATCTCCCATCGATCGTTAGGTGCGGCCGGCATCATAATGTATTCAAAGTCAGGGTTGTTCTGCTTAAAGGCTTTCGCCAGAGGCTCAAGGCTGTAACAGTGGGGGCAGCCAAACCAGAAAAACTCCACTAGATAAGGCCTTTTATTGGTCAGCTCTTCTGAGGGAAGGGGGGACTTGAGCGATGTGTACTTGCCTTCCGCCAGGTCTGTTACAGGCTGAGTTTTTTGACTGAGCTGATCTGTCGGGCTGGGTGGTGGTGTGCTGTTATCACAGCCTGTCAGGAACGTGATGATAGACAGTGCTGCGATAATGAGGGCTTTTTTCATTATAATTCCGTTGGTTAGATGCTTTGAGTCAATGAATATGGCTATGACCGATGGATAGCCAAGCATAGCGCCAGGCTTTGATCACTTCAACTGGTAGCCAACTTCGTGTGGTAGGTGCGCTTGGACTTGCGACGCTCTTCACGCCAGAGACAGGCCTGTGTAATACTCGTAAGGGTTACTATAATTTTGATCAGGTAGTTTGGCGTCTTATAGATAAACCATCTAGCAACAACTGAGGGGCATTATTCTTTGAGTTATCGAATAGATAGTCGTGTGGCGAAACTGGTTCCACCCAAGATGATCCTTTTGGATTGGCATGCCACTCTGGTTGACTCGCTTGAAGCGATGTATCTGGCCATTGATGATCTACTGCCCCAGTTTGAAGAGCTTGGTCTGCTCAGTAGATTGGTACCGGAAGAGTTGAGTAAAACCCCGGATGATAGGAAGCTGGTCAGGTTTGTGCGTATCTTTCGGCGTCTTCATCCAAAATTACGGGCCGAGCGCCGGGTATCCCGAACCGATATTTTTGATGCGCTGTTTGGCCCCGATCTTGAGGCTATATCTATAGCCCATAAGGCCTTCAATAACTGTTATCGTGATCACTATGGTGCAGTGGCTCCCTTTGAGGAGGGGATGCGTGTTCGCCTGCAACTGTTGCGTAAGCTGGGCATCAAACTCGGTGTTCCGACCAATCGAAGCCGAGAGTTTCTGGGGCAGGAGATCCGAAGTCTGGAGGGTGGAAGTTGGCTTGATCTATTCGATACCACTGTGTGTGGAGATGAAGTAGACCATCACAAACCGGCACCTGATGTGTTACTCAAGTCCATCGCCAATCTGAATGCAACCCCCGGGCCGGATATCTGGTATCTGGGTGATAGTCGGACGGATACCATCGCGGCCAAGGAGGCGGGTATCACCAGCATTTTCTATAACGGGGCGATGTGGGACTGGGACTGGCTGGAGCGGATATTTCCCTGCACAGAGCAGCACCCCCACAAACCGGATGCCGTGGTGGATGACCTTGACTCACTACTGGATCTGGTACATAAGCTCGATGGTGATGCGCGCGCCGAGGTTTGGGCAGAGCGACCTGAGCGCGCCCCTGCCCGGCGTAAACCACCGGCCCGTATTGAACCGGACTGGCATCCAGCGGTTGTTGACCTGACGGCCCCAATATTTCTGCTTTTCGATTGGCATGCCACGCTGGTTGATACGTTGGATGCCATGTACCACGCTGTTGATGACATGCTACCCGAGTTGGATTCACTGGGGCTTGCGAAGCGACTTGTTGACCCCTCCCAGAGTAAAACGGTTGAAGATGCAAAGCTGGTTGAACATGTCCGTGACTATCATCAGCTCCACCCCAAAATAAAAGCGGATCGAAAGATTTCCCGTACCGATATTTTCGAGGTGCTGTTTGGTACTGATGAAGAGGCCAAGCAGATAGCTCATCACGCCTTCAATCGACACTATCGTAATCATTTTGGTGCGGTCTACCCGTTTGAGCCTGGTGTAAAGGATATGCTGATCGGGTTAAGAGCGCTTGATCTGAAGCTGGGTGTGTTGACCAATCGGGATCGTGAGTTTTATCAACATGAGCTGGCTGCCGTTGAGGGTACGGGCTGGTCGGAGCTGTTTGATACCACCGTGTGTGGCGATGATACCGCGCTAAGAAAGCCTCACGCTGATCCGATTCTCAAGGCGTTGGATAATTTACATCTGTTACCGGGGCCGGAGATTTGGTACATCGGTGACAGTACCACAGATACCATTGCTGCCAAACGGGCCGGAGTAACCAGTGTCTTTTTTAATGGAGCGCAGTGGGATCAGCAGTGGTTGGACAAGATCTTTCCCGGTACTGAAAAACACCCGCATAAACCGGACGTAGTGGTGAATGATTTTGGTGAGTTTTGGGCTTTGACATTGGCCTGTCGAGCGGCGAGGCCCAGGAAGGGCTGGAGTATCTAACAGGTTGAACTCGTAGTGTCACTCAACATCAATGATTTTCATTGTCCCATCTGTAAGCAACCGATTGCCTCCTGGGTCGTTCGTCGTCCTGAGTTTGTCTGTGACAGCTGTGGCCAGGGTTTTCTATCCAATTATCAGTACGCTCTTAAAAGAAGTGCCCTGTTGGGTCTGCTGTTCTGGTTAGTCGGTGTTGCCTTGGCGCTTTTTTTGGTGGATGCCTGGCAGATGGTGCTGGTTTTTTC
>JAPHUG010000279.1 GCA_026197195.1 Sedimenticola sp. | reverse complement strand
TTTTATGGAGAGGTGTATACAGAGTATATCGCAAGCGAGGGGTATGTGAGTTTTTCGGTGGTCGCCCAAATTTTATTGCAGGCATAAAAAAAACCGGCTTTTGGCCGGTTTTTAAGAAGCGCAGGTGCTACTGTTTACAGCGATTTGATCTGCGCATTCAGGCGGCTCTTATGACGAGCAGCCTTATTCTTGTGGATAAGGCCCGTGTTTGCCGCGCGGTCGATTACCGGTACCGCCTGTTTATAAGCTTCGGTAGCCTTTTCCTTGTCGCCTGTTGCCACCGCGTTCACTACGTTTTTGAGGTAGGTGCGCATGTTGCTGCGACGTGACGCGTTGTTCTGGCGATGCTGTTCGGCCTGGCGCGCACGTTTGCTGGCTTGTGGTGAATTGGCCAAGGTTAGTCTCCAAAAAATTATTTAACTGAGGTTATCTCAATAAAGAGCGCGGTATTCTGAGACTTGAGGCGGGCTTTGTCAATAGCTAATTAGCTTGGTTTGGTGGATCGGGCCTGGGGTGGCT
Source organism: Sedimenticola sp. (assembly GCA_026197195.1). Lineage (GTDB taxonomy): Bacteria > Pseudomonadota > Gammaproteobacteria > Chromatiales > Chromatiaceae > Sedimenticola. The sequence continues at coordinate 2,309 of JAPHUG010000279.1, read as the reverse complement.
GAATTGTAGCCGAATACTCTTAAAAAGGGCGTAAACAGCCTATAATTCGCCCTTTCGCCACTCTTAGGGTGGCCATTTGTTGGGGATGAAAACGGAATAGCATGTTCAGATCGCTTGCCAAGGTGGGTTCCAATACGCTGCTGTCCCGGGTGCTGGGTTTTGTTCGGGACCTGGTGGTGGCGCATACCTTTGGCGCCAATGCCGGCACCGATGCCTTTTTTGTCGCTTTCAAGATACCTAATTTTCTGCGCCGCCTGTTTGCCGAGGGCGCTTTCGCCGTTGCCTTTGTGCCGGTTTTGACCGAGTACAAGGAGCGCCGCAGTTTCGATGAACTGAAACGGTTTGTTGATCATGTGGCCGGTACCCTGGGTGCAGTTTTGCTGGCGGTCACCCTGGCCGGTGTGTTGGGTGCGCCGGTGTTGGCGATGATCTTTGCGCCGGGCTTTATTGGCTCGGAAGGGAAAATGGATCTGGCCGTTGATATGCTTCGACTGACCTTTCCCTATCTGCTGTTTATTTCGTTGACGGCCTTTGCCGGCGGCATTCTCAATGCCCACAGTAGGTTTGGGGTGCCGGCCTTTACGCCGGTGTTGTTGAATGTTGCCTTGATAACCAGCGCGGTCTGGTTGGCGCCACAGATGGATCGTCCCATCATGGCATTAGCCTGGGGTGTCTTTGCAGCCGGTATCCTGCAGTTGCTGTTTCAGATTCCTTTTTTGCGTCAGATAAAATTGCTACCCCGCTTTGTATTCGCCCCAAAAGATGAAGGGGTGCGCCGAATAGGTAAACTGATGCTGCCGGCACTGTTTGGTGTATCAGTCACTCAGCTCAATCTGCTGCTGGATACGTTAATAGCCTCGTTCCTGGTCTCTGGAAGCATCTCCTGGCTCTATTACTCCGATCGGCTGATGGAGTTCCCACTGGGAATCCTGGGGGTCGGGTTGGCGACAGTTATTTTGCCCAACCTGTCAAAGAGGCATGCCAATGAATCGGCTGAAGGCTTTTCCCATGTGATTGATTGGGCGCTGCGCTGGGGTTTGTTATTGGGTTTGCCGTCTGCAGTGGCCTTATTTGTGCTTTCCGGGCCGATGATTGCCACACTGTTTCAGTCTGAGCTGTTTGATGCGACCGATGTGGCGATGTCCCGACAGAGCCTGATGGCCTATTCGGTTGGCTTGATGTCATTTATTCTGATCAAGATCCTCGCTCCTGGGTACTATTCGCGGCAGGATACCAAAACACCGGTGCGGATTGCGGTGATAGCCATGTTCGCCAATATGGTGATGAATATTATTCTGGTTTTTCCTCTCGCTCATGCCGGCCTTGCATTAGCCACTTCACTCTCTGCCACGTTGAACGCTTTTTTGCTGTTTCGTGGGCTTCGAAAGGAGGGGGTATATCAGCCTGCGGCGGGTTGGCCGCTGCTGATTGTGCGTGGGGTTATGGCTTCACTGGTGATGGGGGGTGTGCTCTATTGGGGAGTGGGTGATCTCCAGTCATGGATAGGGGTCCCTGTCATGGATAAGGTGTGGCGTCTGTTGCTCTGGATTGTGCTGGGGGCCTGCAGCTATTTTGCCATCCTCGCGGTAGTTGGAATTCGTGTTCGGCATTTCAGAAATCACGCTTCTTGAGCCGAACGTCAGCCCAAATGGATTAAACCTGCGGGATTTGACTGAGAAACAGGGACTTGTGCTAAAACATTCCCTATAATGCAGCGTTTTGGATCTTATTGATCAGGCTACGATGCAGGTTATCCGCGGTCTCCACAATTTGCGTTCTAAACACCGGGGTTGTGTGGCAACCATCGGGAATTTCGATGGTGTGCATCTTGGGCATCAAGCCGTCTTCAAGCATCTGCGGGCGCAGGCTGACGCCTTTGGTCTACCGAGTACTGTGATAACGTTTGAGCCTCAGCCCATGGAGTATTTTGCTCCGGATGCGGCACCCGCCAGATTGACCCGTATGCGGGAGAAGTTGCAGGCGCTGAAAGATGCCGGCATTGACCGGGTTGTGTTGTTGGAGTTTGGGCCAAAGTTGGCGGCGATGTCGGCGGCGGATTTTGTCCAGGAGCTGTTGGTCCTTGGGTTGGATGTCCGCTATCTCTTTGTCGGGGATGATTTCCGCTTTGGCCGGGGGCGCGAAGGGGGGATCGATCTTCTTCGTGAGGTTGGTCAGGCGCATGACTTTGAAGTGGCCAACATGAACACCTTCATGGATGGAGAGGCGCGGATCAGTAGTACCCGTATCCGCGAGGCGTTGGCAAAGGGTGATCTGGCGTTAGCCGAGCGTAATCTGGGTCGGCCCTATCA
>JAPHUG010000166.1 GCA_026197195.1 Sedimenticola sp. | reverse complement strand
ATGTCAAACGTCCCTCAGGCAAACAATGTCGTCGAAATGGCCCAGGTAGAAAACAAAGTTCGCTTTGTTACCGCCGCCAGTCTATTTGATGGCCATGATGCCTCTATCAATATCATGCGCCGTATTCTCCAATCTCAAGGAGCCGAGGTCATCCACCTGGGACACAATCGCTCGGTTGCAGAGATTGTGAATGCCGCACTCCAGGAGGACGCGCAGGGTATCGCCATCAGCTCTTACCAGGGCGGACATGTTGAATATCTCAAATACATGGTCGACATGCTGAAAGAGCGTGGCGGCAGCGAGATCCGCATCTTTGCCGGTGGTGGGGGGGTGATTGTCCCTGAAGAGATAAAAGAACTGCATGACTACGGTGTCACCCGCATCTTCTCCCCGGAGGATGGTCAGAAGATGGGTCTCCAAGGCATGATCCAGATGGCTATGGAAGAGAGTAATTTTGATCCTGGCCAGTTTGCCCCAGATTCACTTCAACCGATTTTGGACGGGGACTGGCGCGCACTCTCTCAGGTGATCACCCAACTGGAGAACCGCGCAAACGAAACGCTGGCCAGCGAGATCGAACAGGCCGCCACGCATCTGGACAAAAAAATCCCGATTTTGGGTATCACCGGGACCGGTGGTTCGGGTAAATCGTCGCTCACTGATGAGCTGATCCGTCGCTTCCGGCTGGGTCAACGGGATGAACTCAAGATCGCCATTATTGCGGTCGACCCCACACGCCGCAAGACCGGCGGCGCCCTGCTGGGAGACCGCATTCGCATGAATGCGATCGAGCACCCAAATATCTTCTTCCGCTCCGTGGCCACCCGTGACGCTAGCGGCGAAGTACCTGATTATGTGGCGGATATCGTCAAGGCGTGCAAACTCGCCGGTTTCGATTTCATCATTGTCGAGACACCGGGTATCGGTCAGGGAGACGCAGGCATCGTCCCTCTTGTAGATGCTTCACTCTATGTCATGACCCCGGAATTCGGTGCACAGAGCCAGTTGGAAAAGATCGACATGCTGGATTATGCCGATTTCGTCGCCATCAACAAATTTGACCGCAAAGGCGCTGAAGACGCCTTCCGGGATGTACGTAAACAGGTACAACGGAACCAGGAGGCCTTCACCACATCCGTAGAAGAGATGCCGGTCTTTGGCACGATCGCAGCGCGCTTCAACGATGAGGGGGTGACAGCGCTCTATCACGGTCTGTTGGATAGACTGGCCGAACTTGGACTCAACACCATTGAAGACACCCTGCCCCGCTCCACTGAACGTTGCTCAACCGGCAAGCAGGTCATTGTTCCCCCTCAACGGGCACGCTACCTGGCTGAGATCGCCGAGACCGTTCGCGATTATAAAAAGACCGTCGATGTGCAGGCCCGAATTGCCCGGGAACGCCAACAACTAACTGAATCCAAACGCATGCTCGACGAGGCTGGAAACAGCATTGATGGGCTGGACAGCTTGATCGCAGAACGGGACGCCGCCCTCGATCAGCGCGCTAAAAAGCTGCTGGAGATCTGGCCTCAAGTCAAAGAGAGCTACGCCGGTGATGAGTATGTGGTAAAAATCCGCGACAAGGAGATCCGCACCCAGATCACCCGCACCACGATGTCGGGTACAAAAATTCGCAAAGTGGTGTTACCCAAATACGAAGATCACGGCGAACTGCTGAAATGGCTACTGCTGGAGAATGTCCCCGGCACCTTCCCCTACACCGCCGGGGTATTTGCCTTCAAGCGCGAAGGGGAAGATCCGACTCGCATGTTTGCCGGTGAAGGTGATGCATTCAGAACTAACCGGCGCTTTAAGAGGTTGTCGGAACACGCTGATGCAAAAAGACTTTCTACCGCATTCGATTCCGTGACACTGTATGGTTGCGATCCCGATGAACGCCCGGACATCTATGGCAAGATCGGTAATTCCGGTGTATCCATCGCAAGCCTCGACGATATGAAAGTGCTCTATGATGGCTTTGATCTCTGCAACCCCAGCACATCAGTCTCGATGACCGTCAACGGGCCAGCACCGATGATTCTGGCCATGTTCCTGAATACCGCCATTGATCAACAGATCAGCAAATTTGAAGCCGACAATGGCCGTCAACCCACCGACGAGGAGATCCAGAAGATCCGCGCCTGGGCACTCTCCAATGTTCGTGGCACCGTACAGGCCGATATTCTCAAAGAGGATCAGGGACAGAATACCTGCATCTTCTCCACTGAATTCGCCCTGAAACTGATGGGCGACATTCAGGAGTATTTTGTCCATAACCAGGTGCGTAACTTTTACTCCGTTTCCATCTCCGGCTATCACATCGCTGAGGCCGGGGCTAATCCAATCTCGCAGCTTGCGTTTACTCTCTCCAATGGCTTTACCTATGTAGAGACCTACCTGGCACGGGGCATGGACATAGACGAGTTCGCACCCAACCTGTCGTTCTTCTTCAGTAACGGCATGGATCCGGAGTACACCGTCATGGGCCGGGTCGCCCGTCGTATCTGGGCCACGGCCATGCGCTTTAAATACGGCGCCAACGAGCGCAGTCAAAAACTCAAATATCATATTCAGACCTCGGGCCGCTCACTGCATGCCCAGGAGATGGATTTCAATGATATCCGTACCACCCTGCAGGCGCTGATTGCCATCTATGACAACTGCAACAGCCTGCATACCAATGCCTATGATGAGGCGATTACCACCCCCACAGAGGAGTCGGTTCGTCGCGCCCTGGCCATCCAGTTGATCATCAACAACGAATGGGGACTCACCAAAAACGAGAACCCGAATCAGGGGGCCTTCATTATTGACGAACTGACCGATCTGGTAGAAGAAGCGGTACTGAGTGAATTTGAGCGCATCTCCGAACGCGGTGGCGTACTGGGTGCCATGGAGACCGGTTACCAGAGAGGTAAGATACAGGATGAATCGCTGCACTATGAACATATGAAACATGATGGGTCACTGCCCATTATCGGCGTCAACACCTTCCTCAATCCCAAGGGCAATGAAGAGGTGACCATCGAACTGGCTCGTTCAACCGAAGAGGAGAAGCTGAGTCAGATTAAACGCCTGCGGGAGTTTAACGAGCGAAACGGTAATCAGGCAGAGGCGGCACTGGAACGCATTCGCACCGCCGCCATCAATAATCAGAATATTTTTGTCGAGTTGGTAGATGCCGTGCGTTACTGTTCATTGGGTCAGATTTCCAATGCCCTGTATGAGGTGGGCGGTCAGTATCGTCGCAATATGTGACTCCGGGCGGGTGGCATACTGGCCACCTGCCTCTATTTTTTACTTTAGGTTTCATGTATAGCTATCTGTATTTATAGATAATATATAAGATTATTAAAGTCACTCGTTAACAATGATAAGCGACACTTTGCAGTGTTGCTCAAAATCCTTTTAAATAAGCACTATATTTCATAATTGCTAGAGGTAGATATGCAAGTTAATTCAGTTGGTGTGATTGGCGCCGGAACCATGGGTAATGGTATTGCGCAGGTATTTGCCGCATCAGGCTTCAAGGTGATCCTGCATGATATTGCTGACGAACCACTTCAGCGCGGAATCTCCACCATCGAGAAGAGCCTCAACCGGATGGTGAAAAAAGAGAAGATCAGCGAGGCTGACAAACGTGCCACCCTGGCCAATATTGAGGGCGTCACCCAGCTCGAAGCCCTGGCATCGGTTGATCTGGTTGTAGAGGCTGCCAGCGAAAATCTTGAGATCAAGAGCAAGATCTTTCAGGAGCTGGATCGTATCTGCAAACCCGAAGCGGTTTTGGCGACAAACACCTCTTCTATCTCTCTTACCCGCATTGCCCGGGAAACCCAGCGTCCTGAAAAAGTGATCGGGATGCACTTCATGAATCCGGTCCCGATCATGAAACTGGTCGAGGTGATACGTGCCCTGCAGACCAGCGATGAGGTCTATGCGCTGATCGATGAGCTCTCCAAAAAGATCGGCAAGATTCCGGTTGAGGTCAATGACAGCCCGGGCTTTGTCTCCAACAGAATCCTGTTACCTATGATTAACGAGGCGATCTACACCCACTATGAAGGCGTCGCCACCGTTGAAGCGATTGATGAGGTGATGAAACTCGGCATGAATCACCCTATGGGACCGCTGGCCCTGGCTGATCTGATCGGGCTGGATACCTGCCTCTCTATCATGGAAGTCCTGCATGAAGGACTCGGTGATACCAAGTACCGCCCCTGCCCCCTGCTCCGCCGCATGGTGGATGCGGGTTATCTGGGGCGTAAGAGCGGTAAAGGTTTTTACGAGTACTGAGCAGATCACTGCCACTGAGGTCATGATGAGTTACGAAAATATCCTGCTTGATCAAGTTGAACCGGGCATCTATCAACTCACAATTAATCGCCCCCGAAGCTTTAATTCGCTCAATAGCGCAACACTGGATGAGATCTACGCTGCCGCTGAGTCCCTCGCGAACAGCGACGACGCCAGGGTCCTTCTGATAACCGGCGCAGGCGATAAGGCCTTTGTTGCCGGTGCCGACATTCCGGAGATGAAGGAGAAGACAGCCCTGGAAGGCCAGCGCTTCTCACAAAAGGGTATGCGCGCCTTCCGTCGACTTGAGACCCTGGCCATTCCGGTTATTGCGGTGGTCAATGGCTACTGCCTGGGTGGCGGCTGTGAACTGGCTATGAGTTGCGACTGGATCATTGCCTCTGACCGGGCCCAGTTCGGTCAGCCCGAAGTTAATCTTGGAGTTACCCCCGGATTCGGTGCCAGTCAACGACTGCCCCGACTCATAGGCCGGGCAAAAGCGATGGAGCTGCTGGTCACCGGCAGACAGATAAAGGCGGCCGAGGCCGCCGAGTGGGGACTGGTCAACCATATCTACCCTGCCGATGAGTTGAGGGAGAAGGCCCTGGAGACAGCGCGCACCATCT
>JAPHUG010000424.1 GCA_026197195.1 Sedimenticola sp. | reverse complement strand
TTGATGATGAGTGTTGCAGCACTCTCTCTTCCAGAAATGTTGATACTGCGTAAAGTGATCAAGTGGCAGGCATTGGGATTGTTTGCTGCTGTATTAACCCTGGCGTTTATTTTGGTCGGCTGGACTTTTAATTGGCTGGCCTGAGTAGTCGCCTGGTAATAAAAAACCGAGAGGCATGCATGTTTTTTTGTGAGGGGAGAGCATGCTCTGCAACAACATGCTGGTTGTAGTCTCTAATCTCGGAATCAGAAAATCGATCTGACAATGAGTATTTTATTTGCCGGCTTGCTCTGCAATGTGGTCATCCTGAAATATTTCTCAGAAAAGCTCCTTTCAGCCAAAAGCGGATGTTAACGATCAGATCCGTAGGGTGGGCACGCCGTGTGTGCCCACGCGGTAATTATTGAGCATACGCGTGGGCACAAAAAACGTGCCCACCCTACTTGGCTAAGCGTATTATTGCCCAACAGGCTCACAAAATGAGCCTCGAGTAAGTTTACAATAATATTGCGATTTAACTATGCCACAGCCCAGCGTAGGTGAATATACACAGTTGGATTACAGCTCATATAGGGATGAATAAATGGGACTTGCCGCGAAAAATAAAATTACTGGCGAAATTATTTATATCTACGAATGCGCCGATCCTAGATCTGAGTTAAAAAAAGATGAATTAGAATGCCACCTATGTGGGGGGGAGCTAATCATTAAGGCGGGATTTACGAGAATAAAACATTTCGCCCATAAACCTAACTCGCCTTGCAGTTGTGATTATGATAGACACCCTGAAAGCTACGAGCATCTGTTTTTTAAGCGGCTGCTAGCTTCCGAGATTGGAAAGGAATATAGAGAATACTTGGGTGCCAAACCAAGGCTTGAGTACCCGATCCATGAAGTCAAAAGAATTGCAGATATCGTGTTCGAGTTCCCAAATGGGTGGCTTGTAGCGCATGAAGTGCAACTATCATCTATAACAATAGAAGACTTGGAAAACAGAACAAATGACTACCGAAATGCAGGAATCGATATTATTTGGTGGCTTGGCAAAAGTGCAGACACTAGAAAGAATAGAGAATGGCTCTTTGAGAATTACGGAGAATGCTACACTCTCGATTGGAAAGCAGTTAATAAAAATACTGCCAAAGATGATTGATGGAGAGGAATCATTTACATGGCGCTCATATAGAACGTCCAACTCATGTATGCAAGGCCCTTCGCCCTTTAATGTAGGCGAATATATGGAGTCTTTCATGCATCGTCATGGTCTCGTTAAGAAGCTGATATTCCTTTCTATATATACTTCGGGTGAACTTAGCCAAGACAAAGTAGTAGCAGCCATCTGCACACGAAGTATTGGGCCAAGTGTGTTAGCCAGTATCAGCTCAAATCTTGAATCGGGTCGAAAAGAGAATTTTTACAGCAAGACGGGGAAACGAAAAACCTCAAGGTTTTCACTTTCTGCAGACTATCAAAAATCTTGGCAGCATAAGTATATAGGCTTTAGTCCAAGTGAAAATGCCATTAAAGTCGCCAAAAAAAGGGCTCGGAATTTTGCTGAAAGCAATAGAGCTTTAATTCAAGGACAGAGTAAACTCGCCCTCTAAAAGAAAATGGTCCCCAGATACTGGAAAAAGGGGATTCATCTATTTTCCTGTAACGGACGGGAGCCGCCACTCATGCCAATTCACTGATCGTCCACTGCTGGCTGAACGTGATCTGATCATAGAAGTATTCTCTTATCCATAAGAATAAAGGCGAGCTAATGCTCGCCTTTATGATGTGCATGTCACGAGCTTAGATTTGAAGTTGCTTCTCCAGCCCAAAACATGAGTCGTGCAGCTCAACCCCAGATGGTTACCCGCACTTACTATCACCGCAGTTCAAACAGGTAAGACAGCCATCCATCATGATCGCCGCTTTGGTGTTGCACTTTTTACAGAGTTGGGCGCCATCGGGAAAATCGCTGGTATGGTTTTTATCCTGCATGTTTATGGACTCTTCATACTGGGCGCGTTTCTCATCGATCAGCTTCTGTTGATGCTCATCCGGGCCATCTTCTTTCAACAGGCCGATCATCACCAGGTGGCAGTGAATGGCATCACCGATCTCCGCTACCAGTGAAGGCATGTATTTACCACCTTTCTTGAAGTAGCCACCGCTGGGATCAAATACCGAGCGCAGCTCTTCCACCAGGAAGGTGACATCGCCACCTTTACGGAATACGGCCGAGATGATGCGCGTCAGGGCGACAATCCACTGGAAGTGATCCATGTTTTTGGAGTTGATGAACACTTCATAGGGACGACGAACTTCATGCTCGGTGCCGTGATTGAGAATGATGTCGTTAATAGTGACATAGAGCGCATGCTCAGAGAGCGGGGTGCTGATTTTATAAGTGGAGCCGAACAGCATCTCGGGCCGCGCCACCTTTTCATGCATGTGTATGATGTTGCTTTCTGCAACTTTTTCTTCAACGGCTGCGGCAACAGGCTTCTCTGCCTGCTCTTCTTTTGCCACGCTGTAGCCTACAATTTTGCTGTCTATCTTGATTGCCATTTTCTTAACCCTGTCAGTGTTGACTGATTTGGTTGATTCTTTCTGTTACGCCGGATTAGAACTTTCCGTAGTAACCCTCTTTCATTGCATCGAACAGATTGGCGGCGGTATGTATCTCGCCATCATATTCAATCTCATCATTACCCTTGGCTTCTATCTCAGTGCCATCTTCCAGCTTGAATTTGTAGGTGGTGTTGGCCAGATCTTCCTCTTTAACCAGAACGCCCTGGAAGGCTTCCGGATTGAAGCGGAAGGTGGTGCAACCCTTCAGACCCTGCTCATAGGCATAGAGATAGATATCCTTAAACTCTTCGTAATCAAAATCGGTGGGGACGTTGGCCGTCTTTGATATGGATGAGTCGATCCACTTCTGTGCTGCAGCCTGTACATCCACGTGCTGCTTGGGTGAGATTTGATCGGCGCTGATGAAATAGTCAGGAAGCTGTTTGTCGGCTTCTTCAGAGTAGGGCATAGCCTCTTTATTGATCAGTTCACGATAAGCCAGCAGTTCAAAACTGAACACATCGACCTTCTCTTTACTCTTCTTACCTTCACGGATGACGTTGCGGGCATAGTGGTGCGCAAAGCTGGGCTCAATACCGTTGCTGGCATTGTTGGCCAGTGAGAGTGAGATGGTGCCGGTAGGAGCGATCGAACTGTGGTGGGTGAAGCGACAGCCATGCTCTGCGATCTGTTCAACCAGTTCGGGACGCTCAGCCGCTATCTGCTGCATATAGCGGCTGTATTTGGCATGAAGAATCTTGCCTTTGATCTTGTCGCCGATCTTCCAGTTATCAACCGCCATCTCGGGACGCTGGGTCAGCATCTCTTTGGTGATGGTGAACTCCTCTTCCATGATAGGCGCAGGGCCTTTTTCGCGCGCCAGCTCCAGTCCGGTCTCCCAGCCCACCATGGCCAACTCTTTGGTGACCTTTTCAGTAAACCGCAATGAGGCGGCATCG
>JAPHUG010000320.1 GCA_026197195.1 Sedimenticola sp. | reverse complement strand
ACTGAGTGGTGTAACGATAACACCACTTACCATCGAGTAGATCAGACCGGCAATCAGAGAACAGAATAATGCAATCCAGAGATGCTGCTGAAGATGACTGTTTAGCTGGTTCGCGTTCCGGCGATATTTTGATACCCATGCAATAGCCCCCCAGCAGGCTAAACCAGCTGTAATTATTGCGACAGGTAGTCCCCACTCAGCTGCGAGTTGTAGTAGTGAATTGTGCGGGTGGGCCGCACTAGTGTTTGGATAATATGCGTAGTGCATTGGGCCTGCGCCAAACCAGGGGTTCTCATAGAGCATTTCCAGGGCCCGCCCCCAAAGCTCGAGTCTGCCAGGGTCTTCCGTGAGCTGACTAAGTCGTGAGCCTGGTTCCAGCTCCGGTATATAGGAAAACAGAACTAAGTATAAAAGCCATCCGGTTATTCCTGGTAACAGTGTGGTTTTCAGGAATCCATAGGCCTCTTTTCTGAAAGCGATAAAGGTGATTACTAACGCCAGTCCTATGGCAAGGAGTGCTCCTCGGCTTTGTGATGCAAAAAGCAAGACCCACCATCCAATAGCTAATAAAACTAATAGTAGTCTTAGAGAAGAAAAAAGTTTTGTATAGGTTAGGAGAGGGAGGGCGACCAGTGGTAGGGTCCATATCTGGTATTGATTGAAAAAACGATAATTCGAGAATCCGCTAAAAGGCTCAGGCAATTGTAACGAATGTCCATTTAGCAGAATCCCAATATAGCTAGTAAAAAAACCTATTTCATAGATGAATGCACTGGTGATCATGGCAGAAAGGAGCGAGCGCAAAACTATGTCTTGGTAGTTTCTTGTTAGGTCTCCTAAAGAAAGGGAGAATATCGTCAGGAGTAAAAACAGACTTGTTTCACCGATAGCATGCCGCATGGCAGGGGATTGTACGGATGAAATAAAACCCAGTAGTAGAATCGTAGTTAAGCACAATCGACTTATACGAGGTAGGCATAAAAAACTACTGATTAAGCCCCTTGTACCTTCACGGGATGAAATGATGAAGCCAGCAGTTATTAGAATGACTAAGACTTGTGTAATACGCTTTTCATCATAACGCATGGCCCAGTTAATCAGATCGTAATTTGGCGCGAGAACAACAAAGATCGCTATACAAGATAATATAAATAATGGGTAGAGGGGGTAACTCCTGTTCACTTTTTGTCTGGATGGTGTTTTATGATCTGTCATGAATACAGCTTAGTATAGACAAAGGCTGTGCCAGTGATGGCACAGCCTTTGGTGGTGCTATATATGCAGTAAGGTTTTAGCTTCTGCAGTTGGCGGGGAGGTATTTGTCCGGGGTTGTGCTTGCTGTACAGGTCCAAGAAACACCGTTATCAGAACCAGTGCCTGTAAACACTATGTTCGTTCCGTTTGCTGAAGTATTGAGTCCTGCAAGGGTATAGGTCATTGTGGCGACGGTAGCGCTAGTACGACCATAGGCAATAGTGCTTGTATAAACACTCTGTGCAGCAGTTTCATTGATGCCAGCCGCAGCTGCCGATGTAGGCATTGTATTTTGTGATATGTAATACTCAGATATAGATGTTTTATCTTTAGATGCCAGTACCATAACTTCCGAAATCTTTGCGCGTATGGTGTAGTCCTGATAAGCAGGCAGGGCAATAGCGGCCAAGATACCAATAATCGCAACAACGATCATCAATTCAATCAATGTAAAACCGGACTGTGCTTTTTTCATGGTGTTCTCCTGAAAATTCAATGTCTGTATTCTGTGGCAAATGCCTGAGTGTAATCCTTCATCACTTTCATCTTACGGCTCAGCATTTGACTGGCCCCAGATTACTTGAAATGGGTTAATGCAGGCGTCGTGCCAAAAATGTTATTGACTGGCGAAATTATTTTTAACTACTTGAAAATAAAGTATTAATTATTATTTAAACGGATGGCCTGTCGATAGGCCGAATGGTCAGGTATCTGTTGATGCAGATCACGTTTCGTCAGAATGTGACGTAAATTGTCACATTGCGGTACTTGATTATTACTCTATCCCCAACTTGTCCAGTTTATAGCGTAAGGCCCGAAACGAGATCCCCAGCTTCTTGGCGGCAGCGGTCTTGTTCCAGTGGGTCTGTTCTAATGCTTTTGTGATGAGCTCTCGTTCCACTTTTTCCATGTGATCATCCAGGGTTGTTCCCTTTTCCAATTCGGGGGCTGTGTCCTGATTGTCTAAGGTCGCGATTGATTGCGGAATCAAAAGGTCATCCAGGCAGATGTTGCTACCTTCACAGAGGGCGACGGCTCGCTCTAGCATATTCTCCAGTTCACGAATGTTACCTGGAAACCCATAGCTGAAGAGGGCTTTCAGGGCATCTCGGTCAATGCGGGGTTTCTCTACACCAGAGTGTTCGGCAATGCGAGTGAGCATCTTGTCCGCAAGTAGGGCGATATCCTCTCGCCTTTCGCGCAGGGGGGGTATAGCGAGTTCGATAACATTGATTCGATAGAACAGATCCTGTCTGAACTCTCCCTGTTCTACCAGCTGGCTCAGATCCTTGTGGGTGGCGCTGGCGATACGGACATCCACCGGTAACTCTTTCTGGGCACCTACAGGCCGGATCGATTTTTCCTGGATGGCGCGAAGCAGCTTGACCTGCATGTTGAGCGGCAGGTCGGCCACTTCATCTAAAAACAGGGTGCCACCGTCGGCCGCCTGAAACAGCCCCTCTTTGTCTGCCGTGGCGCCGGTAAAGCTGCCTTTAAGATGGCCAAAGAATTCACTCTCCATCAATTCTTGCGGAATAGCGCCACAGTTGACAGCGATAAAGTTGTGGTCGGCACGCGGGCCTTGTTCGTGAATCAGGCGAGCAGCCAGCTCTTTACCTGTACCGGATTCACCGCTGATGAAAACCGGGGCCTGGCTTCTGGCCAGTTTACGGATCATGGTGCGGATCTGTTCGGCGGCGGCTGATTTTCCGAGCAGTTCACCGTTCTTCTCTTTATTGTCAGGCGTTGTTTCTTTAGATGCTGTCGCCTGTTCAAGTTTGAGTGCGGTACCCACCAGCTTGCGCAGCATGGTCAGGTCTACAGGTTTTGATACAAAATCAAAGGCGCCCGCCTTCAGTGCCTGTACGGCAGAGTCCATATTACCGTGAGCGGTAATGACGGCGACCGGAAGGGAAGGGTAGTGTTTACTGATTGTTTCAACCAGCTCAATGCCGTTGCCATCAGGTAAGCGCATATCGGTGAGGCAGAGATCGAACGACTCTTTTTGTAGCCACTCTCTGGCGGAGCGCAGATCCTCCGCTGCGCGGGTGTCAATCTGCATTCTTCCCAGCGTGATCTCTAGCAGTTCCCGGATATCCGGTTCATCGTCAACAATTAGTGCCAGTGGATTGCTCATTATCTGACCGGTTGGTTACCTCTGCCGGGAAAGGTGATGCGGAAACAGCTTCCGCCACTGGGGATGGGGACGTAATCCAAGCCCAGTCGATTTGCCTCACATAGCTCCTTGGCTATGTAGAGCCCCAGTCCTGTCCCTGCGTTCTGGGTTGTGAAAAAAGGTTCAAACATCTGCCGTACCGTTTCCGGTTCTATGCCTGGGCCGTTGTCAATGATATCAACAAACGGGCCGCCGGATTCACGGGTTATACCGCCACTGATCTGAATCCTCAAAACATCCGGCGTTTTGTCAAAATGTTTGATTGAATTTTCACACAGAATAACAAAAACCTGGCGGAATTGGCTTGGGTCGGTGCGGATCAGTGTGCTGTCGGGTTCAATCTGTAGTTTGATGACACCGTCTGGGAGATTTAGCGTGCGTGCAAGTTCACCGGTAAATTGCTCTAACCAGGGTTTCAGCAGAAACTCTTTTGGCAAAGAGCGTCCACGCCGGGAGAGCTGAAGAATATTTTCGATAATCTCATTGACCCGCTTGGTGTTGGTGCTGATGATGTCAATCAGTCGGTGATCAGCTGGCGGGATGTCGGGTGACTCTTTAAGCAGCTGTTCAGCGTGACTGATGGCACCCAGGGGGTTACGTATCTCATGGGCAATACTGGCAGTCAGGCGTCCCAGTGAGGCCAGTTTCATTTGCTGTGCCTGTTGGGTGACGGTGGCGGTATCTTCAAGAAAAATCACAGCACCCCCTTTATTGTTTTCACCCAACATGGAGAAGCCGGCGGTCAGCTCTCTCGCACCTGATGTGGGTTTGAAAGGGACGGCGGCTTTGTGCTGTTCCGGGTCCCATTCGTGCAGCTGAACGGCCAGCTTGTGGCAGGCCTGTTCAAGCGGGCTACCATTGCCACACTCCGGCATGCCGAGCAGATACCAGGCGGATTCGTTCATCAGGCGGATCGTGCTTTTGTTATCGACCACAATAATGCCGGTGAGCATATGCTGGATGACATAGTCATTCAGTTGTTCCATATTGGCTAAATCCAGTTTTCGCTGGCTGGAGAGGGCTTCGCTGGTTTTAAGCTGCCTTGACAGGGCGTGGGCCAAAATGGCGATAGCAAAAAACAGTGTGCCGAGCAGGCCCGCCTGAGTATAAGCCGTGGTTTCGAAGGCCTGAGTTAGATGGGAAAAAACCTGCTCTGACAAAATAAACAAGCTGGCAAGTGCCGCTTCGAGTCCTGAGTAAGCCCCCCGTGTAATCAGACTGCTTGACGCGATGGAGACCGCCAGGAGCATGCCAAGCCCCGTACTGATGCCACCACTGGCATGCATGATCAACGTGATCGCGCAGATGTCGACAAACACCATCAAGAAGGCTTGCTGATTGAGTGATAGGGTGGGGGGCGCGTAGAGTATGACGCCACTGGCAACCACCAAACCGATATAGATGATGACCGCCAATGCATAAAGCCCGGGATCGCTCTGCCCCAGAAGCGATGGGCCAAATTTGCCGAAAAACAGCACGCCCAGCAGTGTGGCAACAGCCAGGCGATAGTAGAAGAAGATCTGGATGGATCGCTCTGGCGTAGTATCCATCAGACGTGCCTGGCTGCTCTCCAGGTCCAGGCTCTGTTGTCTCGGGTCGCTGAAACTCATAAAGGGTTTTGGGTTGGGCGGCTGCAGGGTTTAGCTTTCATCATTTCCGGCGATCAGGTGGGCCTCGGAACAGAAAAAATCCCCCTCTTTTATCAACGCTTCCGATTCTGGGAGGTAAGTGTTACATACTTTGCACTGCACCATGTTATCTGTGGTGTTATTCTCTTGCCGGTTGCCAGAATCAATAGAGCGCGATAAGTATCTGCGTACTATAATATAAAGCGCCCAAAGGGCGAGAATAATTAACAGTAGTCTTATGCCCATAATCTTAGTTTATTAGGGTATTTCCTAGTT
>JAPHUG010000331.1 GCA_026197195.1 Sedimenticola sp. | reverse complement strand
CCACTCATAACTTCCAGTGCCAGGTTCCAGGTGACAACCGTGTGGTCAGGGTCAACAGCACAGACCCCCAGCGGCAGATCCAGCAGGACCTGTCGATGATAACGGCGCAACGCATCCAGGTCGGCGGTGAGTCCCTTCAGTTTGCTGCGGGACTGTTCCATCCGCTCCTCCATGTGCCGTATGGAGTCAGCCAGTGCCGTCTTGGCATCGGCATCAACCTTGAGTTGCTGGTTGATGATCATGTGTGCCATGGCGGGGCCGACCAGACCCGAAAGGTTGCGTTCAATACGTTGCCGGAGGCGTTTCAGCTCCCGGGGGCGTGTCTCGCTGCGGTCCAGTCCCAGATCTTCAAGTGCCTGATTAACCTCCATCTCAGCCGCTTCTCGACCAAGCATGACCGCCAGCCCCTCGGAGAACTGGGCGGGTGAGACCGCTGACAGGGTGCCGTCCAGTGGGATCATGATCGCCACTTCACTGCGGCAGGCCAGCGCCGTCTCCTCCTCTTCCGGGGATTGCCGAGTCAGGAGTGAGATAATGACGAACAGCAGGCTGTTCAGCGCGAGCGACCAGAAGGTGGAAAACTGCCACTGGTCCAGCCCGGCGTTATCCCGCATGGCCGGGAGATCAATGCCGGTGCTCATGAAGCCGGACTTTTCCAGCAAGGGAAACAGCAGGGTGATAACCCAGATGGCTATGCCGCCCAACAGCCCGGTAATGAAGCCTTCCCGGGTCGCGCGGCGCCAGTAGAGCAGGCCGATGATACCGGGCAGGAACTGGGCAACCGCCACGAAAGAGATAAGACCCAGCTGTACCAGGCCCTGGTTGTGCTCCAGGACCTCGTAGAAGATATACCCGGCAAAAATAATCAAGCCAATCAACAGCCGCCTGCCCCACAACAGCCAACGGTAAATGTCGACCTTGGGGTCCGGGTAGCTGGCGGGTAACAGCAGGTGGTTCAGGCACATGGATGAGAGGGCCAGGGTGGAGACAATCACCATCGCACTGGCGGCAGAGACCCCCCCGATAAAGGCCAGGACCGGCAGCCAGGAGGGGCCCTTGCTGAGGGTGATTCCCAGTACATAGTAGTCGGCATCCATATCCAGTTTCAGGTACTCGCCGGCCCAAAGAATGGGCGGAATGGCCAGGTTGAGCAGCAGCAGGAACAGTGGAAAGGCCCAGCTGGCGGTGCCGAGTGACCTGATCGAAAGGTTCTCTGTAAAGGTCATGTGAAACTGCCGGGGTAGCAGGAATGCAGCACAGAATGACAGGAAAAGCAGGGTGGTCCAGGGCCCTTCCCGAACAGGTTCGTAGAGGTTGCGCAGGGCTTCCGGGTGTTTCTCCAGATAGAGAGCCAAATCGCTAGGTCCGGAGAAGACGCCGAAGATGGCGAAATAACCGACCGCCATCATGGCGACAATCTTTACCAATGACTCAAAGGCGATGGCGGCCACCAGCCCCCGGTGCTTCTCTCGGGGTGAGATGTGCCGGGCGCCGAACAGGATGGAAAACAGGGTCAACATGCCGCAGAAACCCAGCGCCAGTGTCTGGGGGATTTCGTCATGGGTCAGCACCTGAATGGAGGTGGTGACAGCCCGAATCTGCAAGGCGATATAGGGGAGTGAGCCGAGCAGCATGAACAGGGTGACCAGCACGCCGCCAATCTGGCTGCGATAACGAAACGCCAGCAGGTCAGCGAGTGATGTCAGCTGGTATTCCCGGGTCAGACGCAGCAGCGGTTGCAACAGGACCGGGCTGAGAATAAAGGCGATGGTGACACCCAGGTAGACGGTAAGAAACTGATAACCTTCCCGCTGGGCAAAACCGACGCTGCCATAATAGGTCCATGAGGTGGCATACACCCCCAGGGAGAGTACATAGACCGGGGCATTATCAGTCCAGCGATCCGGCAGCAGACCACTGTCAGTGACATAGGCTACGAAGAAGAGTAGCAGCAGATAGAACAGGCTGGCGCCAAACAGGATCTCAAGATCATAGGTCATGCTGCGAATATTTCCGGCGTAACCAGGCAGCCAATACAATCAATAACAACCAGAGACCATAAGGGACCAGCCAGTGAGCCTGGTCGGCTGCCCACCACACCGTCAGGGGCGAGGCGAACAGAAACAGAGAGAGCAGGGCCAGTATCAGGGCACTCTCTCTCAGTCGTATGGGATCGGGGTGTTTTTGCATGACATAAGGGTACCAGTTGTTACTAATGGTAACAACTTGGGCTTGCTCAATCGGCTTGTATGTAGCGACAAACCCCGTTGTTATCACCACTTTTGCTCCGAGGTACTGGCACGCAGTATGATCTGCTTCAGTTAAATAAAAAGTGTGTTGTCTCGGGAGTCGTTGATTGCTGACACTTCCCATTGGGTGAACAAAGAGGGGAGTCCATGAATCCTGAAAAGGTGGTATTCGGTTTTTTTATTGTTTTAGCCCTGACACTTAATTTCGGCTTTTTTGTCGGCGAGATCGATAATCCAGATCATCATCATCTGTATGAGCTGTTTGCCGTGGTGGTGGTGAATCTGATTGCGACCCTGCTGAAGTTTGGCGACCGGACCCAGATGGGGGCGGTACTGCTGGCTACCAGCCTGGTGGCTGTGATGCAGCTATTGGCTGCGGCCCTGGTCTGGGCAGGGGCTGAGCATATTACGGGTACGGGGCTGACCCCGGCTGTGATGGCCAGTATTGTTTCGCTCTCCGGTGGTGCCATGTTGGCCAATGTGATCTCAGTCGTTTTGCTGGTCATTGAGACCGTCATGTTGCGGCGCTAGGCCGGTGCTGCCAGATGCATAGCATCTACTTTCTGATCTTCCGGCGAATGCGCCAGCCGTTGCTGACGCTGGTGGTGACCTACGCGATTGCGGTTTTAGGCTTGTCGCTGATCCCTGGGCAGGATGAGGCAGGCAATGTCTGGCACATGGACCTGTTCCACGCCTTCTATTTTGTCAGTTTCATGGCGACCACGATCGGTTTTGGTGAAATCCCCTATCCCTTCACGGATGCCCAGCGTCTCTGGGTGACCTTTTCGCTCT
>JAPHUG010000432.1 GCA_026197195.1 Sedimenticola sp. | reverse complement strand
TTGGCTGGCATTTAGACATCGCACACAAGCAGGCTGAATTATGCGCCAATACCTCGATCTTATGCGCCATGTGTTGGAAAACGGTACCCGTAAAGAGGACCGGACCGGTACCGGCACCATGAGTGTTTTTGGTTACCAGATGCGCTTTGATCTGGCAGACGGTTTTCCGTTAGTGACAACCAAAAAGGTGCATCTGCGCTCGATTATCCATGAGCTGCTCTGGTTCCTGAAGGGTGAGACCAATATCCGTTATCTGAAAGAGCATGGCGTCAGCATCTGGGATGAGTGGGCCGATGAAAACGGCGATCTGGGGCCTGTCTACGGGGCGCAATGGCGCTCTTGGCCGACCGCTGGCGGTGGCAGTATTGACCAGATTAGCCAGCTGGTTGAGCAGATTCGGAATAATCCTGATTCGCGGCGCCTGATGGTTTCAGCCTGGAACCCGGCTGAAGTGGACAATATGGCCTTGCCGCCCTGCCACTGTCTGTTCCAGTTCTATGTGGCGGATGGCAAACTCTCCTGTCAGCTCTATCAGCGCAGTGCTGACATCTTCCTGGGGGTGCCGTTCAATATCGCCTCCTATGCGCTGTTGACCATGATGATTGCTCAGGTCACAGGCCTAAAGCCAGGTGATTTTGTACACACCTTTGGTGATGCACACCTCTATTCGAATCATCTGGAGCAGGTCCAGACGCAGTTGGCGAGGAGTCCTTTTAAACTCCCGGTCATGCAGTTAAATCCGTCGGTTTCGTCGCTGTTTGATTTTGTTTTTGATGATTTCACCTTGACAGATTATGAGTGTCATCCTCATATCAAGGCCCCCGTTGCCGTCTGATTCGGCCCCTCCATGGTGCCAGGAAGCCTATACTGAGTAGTAACCTCTCGGTTTTATCGGTAGCAGTGGCGGGTGCGTTATGAGGCGAATCTCAACCCTCGGTGTGGCCTCAGGCCAGGCGGGTCGTAACAGAGGGTGCTGGCGGGGCCCTATGGTACTCAGGGATTCTCTTGAGTTGAAACAGTTTTGCCGACAACGGGGTGTTGGGCTGGTGTGGCAGGGTCTGTTTGAACCGAATGAGCGGGCCTCCAAGCTCGATGCCGTGGCGGGTCTTTGCCGGGAGGCCGCCCGATTTACATCCGCGCTGGTTCGTCAGCAGCAACCTTTTCTGTTTTTTGGGGGGGATCACTCCTGTGCTATGGGTGTCTGGCCCGGTGTGATGTGCGCCTTGCCGGATGACGCTAAGTTGGGTCTGATCTGGATAGATGCCCACATGGACGCCCACACTTTCAAAACCACCCCTTCTGGAAATATTCACGGCATGCCGGTTGCGGCCCTGTTGGGCCAGGGGGATAGGCCGTTGCGGCGGATCTATGGTGAGAATCGTCACCTGGAACCGCAGGGTCTGGTATTAATCGGAGTGCGAAGTTATGAGCCGGCTGAACAGTCACTTATGGAACGGCTTGGTGTGCGTGTCATCCGTATGTCAGAAGTCTCGACCCGAGCGACGCTCTGCGGGGCACTCAAGGCGAGTGTCACGGCTCTTTCTGAGCATGCCGATTATTTGGGGATCAGTATTGACCTGGATGCCGTTGATCCACAGTTTGCTCCGGCTGTTGGGGTGCCGGAGCCTGGAGGGATCAATGGCCATGATCTGTGTCATGCCCTTGCCGGGATTGCCGATGCGCCCGGTCTGGTGGGCATGGAGATCGCAGAGTTTTGTCCCCGCTACGACAGTGAGAAAAAGACGATTCGACTCATCGGCGAGCTGATTACCGCCCTCTACGGTGACATCAGGAAACCGTACAGATCTTTGGGGTTGTCCAGCGATGGCACCAGCTCAACCTCTTCACCGATGCCTAAGTCTGAAGCCAACTGATAGACCTGGCGCAATACGGCATAATCCTCCAAGGCAAAACCGACACAGTCAAACAAGGTCAGCTCTTCACTGTTCTCTCGCCCCGGTTTTTGTCCGCAGACCAACTCCCATAGCTCGGCATAGACCGGCAGCTCCTTCATTAACTGAATCTCACCCTCTTCCCGACTCTGTGGCAGGTACTCCACCACGATTTTGCACTGCGTGAGTAGCTCAGGGTCGAGCTCTGTCTTTCCCGGACAGTCTCCCCCCATACCATTGATGTGTGTGCCGGGTTTCAGCATGTCGGTAGTGATCAGCTGATTGTGTTTTTTGGCAGCGGTTGCGGTGATGACGATATCGGCTTCTGCAACCGCCTGCTCAATAGAGGTACAGGCGATTAAATCCACCTTGCCTGTCAGATTGCGGGCGAATTTCGCCATTGCCTGTGGATCTGGATCATAAAAGGTGACCTGCGTGATGGGGAATAATGGCTGCATGGCCATCAGCTGAAACTCGGCCTGAGCGCCGGTGCCAATGATGGCCAGTCTGTGACTCTCCGGTCGGGCCAGGTGTTTGGCCCCGAGGGCCCCTGTGGCAGCCGTGCGAATAGCGGTGAGCAGTGTCATCTCACTGATCATGAGAGGGTAACCAGAGTCCGTCTCTGCCAGCAGGCCGACGGCCGTCACGCTCAGGCGGCCTTGCTGGGTGTTTTTGGGGTGACCGTTGACATACTTGAAGCTGTAAAAGTCCCGGTTAGCGCAAGGCATTAATTCAATCACGCCCTGTGGGTAGTGGGTGGCATGACGGGGTGATTTGCTGAACTCATGCCAGTGTTCAAAGGCGTCCTCAAGGGCGTTGAGGGTCTGCTGGAGAAAAGCGTCGATGCCGACCTGCCGAATCATCGCCTTCAGGTCTGGGATAGTGATTAACTTCATGCGGCCAACCTCGTTTTTGTTCCTCCCCTTGCGGTACTCAGATGTGGGCCATTGTTTCTCTTTATTTTTGGCGGCTCATAGAGTCAAGTTTAGTTCATTGGGGTGATATGATAGGGACTATGACAAAGAGACCACGTATTTCACTGATTGCCGCTATGGATGAAGGTCGGGTTATTGGCCGGGAAAACAGTCTACCTTGGCGACTGCCGGCAGATCTGCAGCACTTCAAAAAACTAACCGTAGGGAAGCCGATTGTCATGGGGCGCAAGACCTGGGAGTCACTCCCGGGGTTGTTACCTGATCGGCCCCATATTGTCATCACTCAAAATCCGGCTTACCGGGCTGAAGGGTGTCAGGTTGTACACTCCATAGAGCAGGCACTGGCGGCGGCCGGTGAGGTAGATGAGGTGATGGTGGTGGGGGGTGCGCGTTTGTACCAGCAAATGCTGCCCTCAGCGGACCGCCTTTACCTGACCCGTGTGCATACCCGGGTTGAAGGTGATGCCTATTTTCCGCCTTACGAAGCAGACCAATGGCGCGAGATCAAGTCTGCCCACCATCAAGCCGATGAGCGCAATAGATACGATTATACGTTTCTGACGCTGGAGAGGATTTAACAAGGTCGTTAGCGGTTAACCGGCGGCTAGGGCTTTCTGTACCTTCGGCAGGAAATATGCACCGGTTTGGGTGATTTTTCACCCCGTATCTGCAGTGCAGTCAGCTTGCCTCCCCAGAGGCAGCCTGTATCCAGGCACCAGGTATTGTGACTCGACTGGTAACCCAGGGTGGACCAGTGGCCAAACAGGATACGCTCCTCTCTGCTGGCGCGATTCGGTACCTCAAACCAGGGCAGGTAGCCTGAGGCCTGATGACCCGGGGCATTTTTTTCACGCAAAGCCAGATTGCCCTGCTTGTCACAAAACCGCAGTCGTGTGAAGCAGTTGGTGATGAAGCGCAGGCGTTCTATCCCTTCGAGTGATTCAGACCAGCGCCTGGGTTCGTTGCCGTACATATTCAGGCAAAACTCGGTTATCGCATCGCTGCGTAGTGTGTTCTCCACCTCGGCGGCACATTGGCGTGCGGTGGCTAGGTCCCATTGGGGTGGCAGTCCGGCATGGATCAGACTAAAACCCAATTCTTCACTGTGGTGCATCAGCGGGCGGTGTCGCAGCCAATCGAGCAGATCATCCCGGTCTTTTGCCTTGAGGATCTCCTGCAGGGTGTGATCTTTCTCGGCATGCTTCATGTTCCCCTGTGACATGGCGATCAGGTGGAGGTCATGGTTTCCCAGCACCACCACAGCATTTTCGCCCAGGCTTTTAACAAAGCGCAGGGTTTTGAGCGACTCCGGGCCACGGTTGACCAGATCACCGGCAAACCAAAGCGTGTCTCGATCTGGTTTGAATGCTATCTTTTTGAGCAGTTGCTGCAGGTCTTTGTAACAGCCCTGCAGGTCACCTATGGCGTACAGCGCCATCTTAAATCCTATTTAACTGGTAGATCAGAAAGTTGATTATCATGGGTGCGACTGAGTAATAGCTGTGCAGACAGGGCGCCAATGAGAGCCAGGAACATATCCCACTGTGTATCCCAGGCATCACCCTGGGTACCAAGAAACGCCTCTGCTGCCTCTTCACTGAGCAGAGCGGTCCACCACTCGATCATCTCATAAAAAGCAGAGAATGACAGGCAAATACTGGTTACAGCCAGGAGTAACCAGCCATCCCGCTGGAGTGGGGATCGTCGCAGCAGGATCTCCCGGGCCAAAATGGCCGGAATAAAACCCTGTGCCAGATGTCCTATCCGGTCATAGTGGTTGCGAGACAGGTCAAAACTGTCTCGAAGCCAGTTGAACAGGGGGACTTCGGCATAGGTGTAATGGCCACCAATTATCAAAATCAGGGCGTGCAGCGCGAGCAGTTGATAAAGCAGTCGTGTCAAGGGGAAACGACGACGGGTCCAGGTCAGCAGCCCTATTCCTATCATCACCGGTACGGTCTCCAGAAACCAGGTGAACCTGTCTGCCACCGGGTCGACTGCGCTATACAGCAGGCAGGCCGCCACAATCCCTAGCAGGATGGCGGGTTCACTCTGTTTAGTCAGGGTCATGCTGTGTTCTATTCAATCAGTGCACAATGTGCGGCAAGGCAAGCGAAAAAGGCTTGATAGGGGCCTCGAAATGCGTCCCCTCTTCTGATCGCATTTGATAGCTACCCTGCATGGTCCCGACCGGTGTGGGCAAGCTGGTTCCGCTGGTATAGCTGAAATCCTCGCCAGGCTGAAGAAAGGGCTGTTGGCCGACCACGCCCTCGCCAAACACCTCTTGAACTCCACCATCCGCATCGGTAATTAACCAGTGGCGGCTGATCAGACGTGCCCCGACTGAGCCGCTATTGCGGATGGTAATGGTATAGGCGAAGACATAGTTGTCCTCTTCAGGGTTGGATTGGCCCTCAATATAGGTCGTGGTGACATCCACTTCAATACGATGTTGTTCTGGTTTGCTCATGATCTGGTTACTATCTGTATGTTCGGTTAACGGACACAGTTTATCTGAAAGCGCAGCGTACCCGATAGTATGACAGCTTCAGATAATAGATATCCGGTCGCTGAATAGGGTATTACAAGTATCTGAAACAAACCCGTTTTCCAGGAATGTTGCCAATGAATATGCGACTGCTCTTGTTACTGTTCTGCTTTATCTCGACCACTGCATGGTCAGCCGAGCCCAATCAGTTTTTGCTGGCCGCTGCGGCTCAGGGGCAGGAACTGCAAGTCAAATCTCTGCTGGCCCAAGGTGCTGATGCCAATGCCAAAAACAGCGTAGGCCGGCCGGCCTTGCTGCTGGCGGCTTTTAACGGTAATGCTCGAACCATCAAGGCACTGCTGGCGGCGGGTGCGGATGTCAATGCCGTGGATGAGGCGGGCAATAGTGCCATTATGGATGCGGCCGCATTCGGCCACCTGACAGCCGTTACCACCCTGATCCAGGCTGGTGCTGATGTTAATCTGAAGAACAAAGCGGGAGTGGGGGCACTCAAACGCGCAACAATGGGTCAGCATACGCTGGTAGTCAAGCAGTTGGAGGCCGCAGGGGCCAAGGAAGAAGAAGCGGCAGCTGAGTGATCTGGTTCAGGGTGTTTTGTGGTACAGGTCACTATCCGGCGTGCCGGAAATCTCATTTATGTTACTTGCCGATGCCTCATACCTGAGGTGTGATTGAGTTCAACTCCAGCGCCAAGCTATTGAGCCACTCTATCGTTGTGTTCTCTCTATATTAACTCTCTTTTTCAAACAGGAAACTTGACTAAGAGGGAGGTGCTGCATGTTACGAACTTATCATTCCCGGCGTAAGCCTGACTTCCTTCTTATCCTGTTGTCGCTGGTAGGTCTGGCCCTGTTGGCTACAGTGACGATTCACTATCACCTGCTGGATCACACCCGTTCAGTTGATCCGGGTCATTCCTACAGCGAACAGCGGCTCTGATTCTGTTCTGGCCAATGCCTTCTTGACGCAGAATGGTTTAAAATCGCCCGGTTTTCAGGTTCGTAGTACTATAAGCGAACAGTTCTGAGTCAAGTTCGGGTGTCTAATGAGTGAAAAATTGCGTGTGGGCGTTGTTGGGGTCGGTTATCTGGGGCGCTTTCATGCGCTGATCTATTCCCGAATGGACAATGTAGAGTTGGTCGGCGTGGTGGATGTTAATGCCGACACCGCTGCCAAGGTCGCGGATGAGTGTGGCTGTCCGGCTTTTGCTCACAGCAGTGACCTGCTGGGTCAGGTGGATGCGGTCAGTATCGTTGTTCCCACCTCATTCCACCTTGACGAGGCAAGGCCTTTTCTTCAGGCCGGCGTCCATATGCTGCTGGAGAAGCCGATAGCCTCCAGTGTTGAGCAGGGCAGGGAGATTGTCCGGCTGGCGAAGGAGGCTGGGGTTATTTTGCAGATTGGTCACCTCGAGCGCTTTAATGCGGGCGTCATGGCCCTGGCTGATCGTATCAATAAGCCGCGGTTTATTGAGGCCCATCGTATGGGTGGCTTTGTTGAGCGGGCCACGGATGTGGATGTGGTCTCGGATCTGATGATCCATGATATCGATATCATCCTTTCACTGGT
>JAPHUG010000183.1 GCA_026197195.1 Sedimenticola sp. | reverse complement strand
CGAAAGACTACAGCGGCCTGGAAGCTGCCGCTGTTTACTGGCATACCACCGATGTGATCTGGCTGGCGATATTTCCTTTCTTCTACATCTTGAGGTGAGGTAGGGATATGAACATGGGGCATGCAGAGAAAATATGGTTGCTGCTGATCGGTCTCACCGTTGCCGCTGCCTGGTTTGCTGAAACAGGAAATCCCGGCTGGCCTTTAGCTTTAATCGTTTCAGGCCTGATTGCCTTCAAGGGGCGCATGGTGGTCGATCACTATATGGAGATGAGCCGTGCCAATGCGCGGATTCGTCATGTGCTCTACACCTTTATCACGGTTGTTCCCTTACTGGTGATCTTCAGTCATGGCTGGGGTGATCTGTTTAGGCGGTTGACTACGCTGAACTGATCGGTACCTAAGATGCTCAATTACCTTGCCGAGATGTGGTGTTTGCAGTGGCCACTTTATTGTATGGGCAGTTCTTATCATCCATTATTTTTTCGGCAACGACTAGATCAAGTTCCATATCTCGCTCGGCTTTAGAAGCTCCTTGGGTCTTAAATGCTCCAGCACCTAAAAGCATGCCGATCACACCTGTTGCTACATTAAGTTGGTTATCCTTTTCCCTATCACTTCTGGTTTTTGTTAATAAACCGTTGGTGTGTTCGTGGTATTTAAGTAGTTCTGGACACTCTAAAAAACTAATTTTTGAGCGGAAGGGGGATCTTGTTTTATATTTTTAGATGACTGGCATCCATATAATCCGAGTGAAATAAGCAGGATGAAAATCGATATAAAAGTGGTTTTATGCATAGTTTAAGGATATTTTTCTGCTGGGTAGTTAATCGTTGGTCATGCATCAGTGTTTAGCAGGGTCTGTATGACAAAGCATGGCGAGGTATTTAGCCGTTTTTCCATTCCTTCCGATCTCTTCGCTTTCTAACGACGCTCATGCCAACAAGACCGAGTCCAAAAAGCCATGTGGATGCAGGGATGGGGACTGATGTGGTGCTAATGGATTGTAATCCAGCCGCGAGTGCATTGGGTGATGCAGGAATTGGTGGGTCTCCATCCAGTGATCGACCGTCATAGCTGTATTGCAATCTAAACGGCGCCTTGACTGAACTATTGATTGTGCTTGTGTAGAAAAAACCGCTGAGTGAAGTATAGAGGTCGAGTTCATACCCTATAGCTGCTTCCCAATGTATGACTCCCGCATTAGGCCCCAATCCAAAAACATCGTTTGTAATTTCAACAGTGTGCGACCAGCCAGTAGGTGAACTGATATTGCTTATACCTGAGCCAGTAAAATAAGGGATATAAAAATGATTTGCCTTATAGAGTGTTGGTATCTCAATTCCACCCATTGTATCGAGACAAAAGCCTATGCAGTCAGTTTTAATCTCATAGTTGTAGTTGTTAGGGTTTGTATCAATATCGACAGCGGTGACAGGTAATGCAACAAAAGCCTGTGCGATATGGCTTGAAGTCAGGGCGCTGAATAAGAGCGCTGTTGAGCAGAGTTTACGTGTGTTCATGCAATATCCTTATTGATGTACGGAGCAGTCAGGCTGGAGTCACCCTTTGTTACTAGGGCTGTCCTGTTTAGATACTGTGACTCTGCATGAAAAACCTTATGTACCTGGCTTCGGGTGATCTTTTATGAGATCAATTAAAGGAGGTTTTGTGCATGCGATTTAGTCGGAGTGATTGTATTGAAACTACTTTAAATACTCTAGAATAGGAAGTTAAATATGTGACTCAGGTACCACATTGGGTCAAAGCAGATATTGGCTATTGATATGTACAGCGTACATGGTTTTGAAAAGCAAGAAGAGCTGACGTTACCCGTCTATTCTATGGGCATGAGGTTGCACAGCCTATACGCTGTGGTGGGGGCACCGAATACTGCGTATCCGGTGCCCTCAATGCAAGTCTGGTCGTGGGCTACTTCGAAAGATCAATACTCTTACCGGATTTAAGTATTTCCTCAGTACGCTTGCCCAGGTAGTCATAGAAGTTTTTGGGATATTTTACATAGTGACGTTCGCCGACATAGCGCAGGACTTCCTGGAAATGATAGGTGTAGAGGAGTCCGTCGATGCGATTGATCTCTTTGCCTTTATCAAACAGGACAATGCCTGGGCGATAGCTGAGTCCCAGTTTTTCCGCATAGGCCTTTGCAGTTGTCGTGTTGCCTTCCGGGTCGATAATCGCTTTCTCGCTGTTGGCGTCCAGCCGTGCAAAAGTGAAGTTCTCAAGAATCTTTAGCGTATCCGGGTTACTCAGATGTCCGTCGTGGAGTTCGTTGCAGGCATCACAGCTACTGTCTTCGAAGAGTAAGGCCAGAGGCTCACTGGATACGGTCTTTAGG
>JAPHUG010000018.1 GCA_026197195.1 Sedimenticola sp. | reverse complement strand
TTAATCCCCCCCCTAAAAAGGGCGGGCGTCGAGGTATCCGGCTCAAGGTTGATAATGATAGCGGTATTGAGTGAATCGTATGCATTCTGCCGGGCCGATCAGTAAAACCGTCCTGATTGGGGTGGTTTGCTTGCTGATGGTGCAGTCTGTACTGGGCGCTGGTTCGGGTCGTGGTTTTGGGCATTTTCGACCCCTTGATGGGGGCGAAGAGAGCGCGCGTATTAATAAACAGCGTGATCGCTACACGGCTGGCAGTGACGCTGAGTTCCGCGCATATTCTCCCAAGCCTGTGACTCCCGCAGTGCCTTATCGTTTTAAGGGGTCGTCAGCTGAAACCAGGAAACGCTATAGCATGCCCAGGGAAACGGTGAATACCATCAGGCCCCGTTTCAATCAAAGAAAAGAGCCGTCAGGGTCTGTGGAGTGGCGTTCAGCCCCTCCTGTACCGCCTGATCCACCTGTTTTTATCGGAAAACCTGTAAAGATTCCTGAGCAGGTCTATCCGGGGTATCGTTTCCGCCCACAAGAAAAAACGGATACTAAAACAAAAAGATAATAAGCCATTAGCGTCGGGACAGGCCCGCTGATGGCGTCTAGTCGGACTGCAGTTAAAGACCGATAAACCGGAGGTAAAGATGTTAAGTTTCCATCATGTCGTTTGTGCGGCTATTGCTGTGACAAGCCTGGCTACGTTCTCTGTTCATGCTGCATCCCCGGCGGCGGTTCAGTTTTCTGCGGATACCTATCAGACAGGCCCGAAACAGACGCAGCGGATAGGGCGTATTTTTGTCGGTAAAAATAGAATACGCAGCGAGATGCAGCAGAACGGACAGACAGTTGTTAATATCATAGACTCAGATAATCAGATAACCTGGGTTCTGTATCCTCAACAACAGAGCTATATCGAGTATTCTATGGGGGATGCCGGTTCTGGACTGAAGGGGAGTCCCTGTGAAGGCATCCCTGGTTCTGAGTGCAAAAATCTGGGTGAAGAGAAGATTCAGGAACGGTCGGCCACCAAGTGGGAAGTGACCGTGAAGACTCAAGGCGGCGCCATGCGCAGCACCCAGTGGATAGGCAAGCAGCGCTCCATTCTGTTGCGACAGGAGATTCAGGGTGGACCTGTCATGGAGCAGCGTATGCTAGCGATTGAACAGTTGAACGGTCGACAGGTGGAGAAATGGGAAATGACACTGACCCAGGCAAACCAGCCACCTCAGCACTCTGCGCGCTGGTTTGATCCAGAGTTGAACCTGGCTATAAGGGAAGTGAACGCCGGCGGATTTGTGAGAGAGTTAAGGAATATTGTGGTCGGCACTCAGGCCCCTGATCTGTTTAATATTCCAGCTCATTTCAAGAAAATTGTTCCGCAGAAAAAATAATGAAGAGTGTGTTGACGAGAACGATACTGATACGCTCGAACGATTATACAGCCATAGGTAAAGAATGATGATCAAATTGACACAGGTATTTGCGATACTGGCTGGATTAGGTGCCATATCTCTATTTTCCGGGCAGGCGATCGCCGCTCCCTCAGGATTGCCACAAGCAATGGTTCCTGCCTATATACCCGCTTCACCCGCTCAGGGTGTGGCGCGTTTTCGGCCGCACTATCGTATGCAACAACCGGTACGCTATTTACCTCCCGGGTATAGCCCACGGCCTGGCAATGTCCCGCCGCAATATCGTCCGGCAAGAAGGGCGATGGCCTGGCCGCTCCCGGTCAGTTATCGACCGATTGTAAGGGCACCTCGCCCGCCTGCCGGGGCCTACTATGCACCGCATGCCAGACCAGGATTCTATCCGCATCCCGTCGCTATGCGGGGCTACCCGGTCAGACCGGTTGCGCCCGGCTTTAGGGGCAATCCGTATGCGCAGCGACCTATGCAGTGGAGAGGTCAGCCGCCGGTTTTTAATGGCTATCGGGGCTACCGTCCTCCCATGCCGGTGAATTACCGCCCACCGGTACCACGGATGCCTGTCAGATCCGCTATGTATGCACCTGTTTACAGCTATCCACAGCCCCGTATGATCGGAAGTATGCCGCGTCATCAACCGATGCCGGGACGACTGGCTCGCTATCAACCCTATTTCCCCCGTCCTGGTGTGCCAAACAATTATAATTTCCGTCCAGCACAGCCGACCGGAATGAATGTTCCCCAGACTGCCTTTCAACCGCAACCCGTGCGAAGAGGTTATCCGGTGAATTATCGTTATCGCCCAGAACTCCGCTACCCGGTGGCAGCGCGACAGGTTTATCCTGCCCAGATGGCTCCAGGACGTTACCCTGGGGAAACGGCCTATCAGAGAAGTGATGCGGTCGCCTGGACCGACGCCCCATTTACGGGTCGATAATGATGAAGCGGCCGTGATGGTTTTATGACAGAGAATAAGGCAAGGGCTTTGGTATGATTACAGTTGTTGGTAGCCTGAAAGGCGGCTCGGGGAAGAGTACTGTAACGTTTAATCTTGCGGTATGGCTGGCAATGGCCGAAGTTAACGTACAGGTTATTGATCTTGATCCCCAGGCGACCTTGAGAGATGTGGCAGAGGTAAGGGATGAAGAGGGTTATCGACCCAAGCTCTCAGTGAAAGGCAAGAAACACCTTGATCCTGAAAAACTCGGTCGTGCCGATGAGGTGCTGATTGATATTGGAACGGCCGATATTGAAATGATGAAGCAGGCCATCAGGCTCGCAGATCGTATTCTGATACCGGTGCCCCCTTCACAGGCCGATATTTGGTCTACCCAGCGTTTCATACAGTTCGTTAACTCTATAACGGATGAAAAGACACCCGAGTTGGTTGGTTTCATCAATCGTGGAGATACCCATCACGCCGTTCGGGAAACAGACGAGGCGGCAGCGGCACTGGTTACTCTCACAGGGTTGAAATTTATAAAACCGCGCCTTTCACAGCGGACCATATTTCGTCGCTCCTTCAGTGAGGGGTTGGCTGTATTTGAACTCAATCAACGGGGAAAGGGGGCGAAGGAGCTCGCGGCCCTTTGCGCCAAACTTTATCCGAACGTGTTGAAATAGCACGGACACTGCAGTCAGGCAGCCATAGGGCAAAGTGTCTGTGCATAACAAAACATCCGCCAGACGGATGAAGATGGAGAGGTATAAGTCATGCGAGTTATCAGAAATCTATTTGCTCTGATCGGTTTTGTAGTGGTTATTGCTGCGGCAGTTGCCACGGTAAAAACACAAGCGGTACTGGATGGTTTTGATCCCGGGGCGGTAGGTGTCTATAAGGAGCTCGCTGAAAATATCATAAAGACCCGCAATGCTGCTGAAGCAACCATTTGGAAGGTGCCGGTCGCTGAGGGGATAACGCCGGAAGATGTTGAGCAGTCAATGAAGACGATTGCCAATGAGCTGAATATTTCCAATGTGGGGGAGTTGCCGCTGTATAAGGATGTAGAGGCCAAAAGCGGAAAGAAATATCGTTTTGTTAAGATATATATGTTCTGTAATTCACTTACAGCAGCCCGCATGCTGGATTATAGTGACGCCTTCTCTGCCTATCTGCCGTGCCGGATCACCATGGTTGAAGATAAGCAGGGTAAGCTTTGGCTCTATGCGTTGAATATGGATTTGATGATTCACGGTGGTGAGCCATTGCCGACAGCCTTGAAAGAAGAAGCCATTCACGTCAAGAAGGTCATCCTTGAAATCATGCGCCGTGGCGCGGAAGGGGATTTCTGATCGCTACTCACTGTTTAGCGCCTTAGTGCTGCTATCTCCCTATTCAGCATGCCGATTTCGTCGGCGTGCTGGATCATTTCCTGGCGAATAAATTTACTATAATTCAGGCGTATAGCGTTGCATAGTAAAAAAGAATGATACGTCTGCAACTTTTTTATGATACTATATTAGAAATAACAAATATTAGCGATAAGTAATATTATTCTATCGGTAGGTATCGGTTCGAGGGCAGAAAAGATGATCCAGAATAAAGAGAATGGGGATCAGGGACAAGACGCGCAAAAAGAGCCGGTCTATTCAATGGATCGTCTTTCGGAAGCCTTTGAAACCAGTGCTCGCCGCTGGGAGTTGATTGTCTACCCGTCGCTGTTTGCCTTTATTATTTTGGCCGCCTATGGCTTTTTTCTGGTTTTTAGCCTGGCAAAAGATGTCCATTATTTGGCCGTGAGTGTTGACTCCAATATGACTGTGCTGGCCAGTAATATGCAGTCGGTATCCGATAACATGGGCCACATGACTGCAAATATAAAGGTCATGTCAGGCCATATGGCTGAGATCAATGAGAAGGTGGGTACGCTGGAACCCATGCTGGCCACGATTGGGTCAATGGATCGCTCAATGGAGTCGATGACGCACTCCACCTACATCATGCGTAACGATTTATCACGTATGAACCAGAATATTTCCCGTCCCATGTCCTTTATGAATACGTTTATGCCTTGGTAGGCTTGAACCCCTCTATACCTGGGCAGGGCTTTTGTTGAAGTGAGACCGCCTGAGTGGTAGCTCTCCGGGATACCTGTCCTG
>JAPHUG010000356.1 GCA_026197195.1 Sedimenticola sp. | reverse complement strand
GGTTGGACTCATCCTTCTCGATGGTGGCCAATGTGGCCCGAGGTATGTTGGCCGTATCTGCCAGTTGCTGCTGGGTGATATTGCGTTTGGCGCGTATTTCTCGGATGCGATTGCCTACCAGATTGCTGATCATCCAGGTGTTTCCTTTTGAGTCGATCATGATGGTACGTGAACAAATATGTTGCCATTCTGTTTTTTTTGTTGACAAATATCAAGTAGAAAGACAAAATATCGTCATAAATGATGATGAGCGAGATATTTTGACTCGTTCGAAAGTAGTTGAAAATCGCTTGAAAGGAAAATAAGAAATGCCAGTAGTCAATCGCTATGTAGACATCGATCAGGTCGAAAAAGAGGCCAAAAAAGATTATATCGATCGTCATTCACCCTTTATTCATTGTGCAGAGCAGGCCACTAAAGGTGAGCTGTTCAAGGTGACTGTCCGCATGGGTAAAGAATATGCCCATCCAGATGATACGGATCACTATATTCGTTCAGTACAACTTTATAATGGACAGACACTGCTGGCCGAGGCGAGTTTTCCTCCGGGCACGTTGGGTGGCAACGGCGCCAAAGGTAATGCCGAAGTCACCTTCAGCGTGGTGCCTGCTGCAAGCAAGCTGAAATTAAGCGCCATGGCTTACTGTACCAAGCACGGCCTATGGGAGAGTGATCCCGTAGAAGTGGCTGTGGCCTGATCAAACGTTTTAAAGAATAAATCAACTGCTGAGGCAGTAACCTTTTAGTTAAACCTATTGCAACATCCTTAATGGAGAAAAGAATGAGCGTACTTGTCGCGAAAGAAGCACCCGATTTTACCGCTATGGCCGTTATGCCTGATAACTCGTTTGAAGAGCTGACACTCTCTAACTATAAAGGCAAGTATGTGGTGATGTTTTTCTACCCACTGGACTTCACCTTTGTCTGTCCGTCTGAGCTGATTGCCTTCAATCATCGCCTGGAAGAGTTCAAGAAGCGCAATGTTGAGGTGATTGGTGTTTCTATCGATTCACACTTCTCTCATCTGGCGTGGAAAAATACCGCAGTGAACAATGGTGGTATCGGAAATGTTCAGTATCCATTGGTGGCGGATATCTCTAAAGAGGTGACCGCGGCTTATGACATGACCACAGGTCCTGGCATTGCCCTGCGTGGTTCCTTCCTGATCGATAAAGAGGGCGTGGTTCAGCATCAGGTGGTTAATAACCTTCCGCTGGGTCGTAATATCGATGAGATGCTGCGTATGGTGGATGCACTTCAGTTTACTGAAGAGCATGGTGAAGTGTGTCCGGCTGGCTGGAAACAGGGTGAAGCGGGTATGAAAGGTTCCACCGAAGGTGTGGCAGAGTACCTGGCAGAGCATGCTGAGACGCTTTAATTAGCGGTTGGCGGTTCTTTCCAAGGGTCGCACGGTTGCGACCCTTGGATTTCAACACGGCTTTCGAGCTAGCGATTTACCCGGCTATTATGACGAGCCGTAGCAGGATGCTTAGAAATTCGGTTGGTCGGCTTGCCTGTGCAGGTTGATTGACTCAAAACGGCTACAGAGTAAAAACGGCAGCAGGCAGACAATACCGGAGGCACGACAGAGTGGAACTCCCTGACCTACTGGAAGGGCAGCTAATAAGACGCTATAAGCGTTTTCTTGCTGATATTCGTCTGCCGGATGGTACCGAAGTCACTGCCCACTGCCCCAATACCGGTTCTATGAAGAACTGTGCTGAACCGGGTAGCCGGGTCTGGATTCGTGATGTCTCTTCACCCCAGCGAAAGCTCAAATACCGCTGGGAACTGGTTGAGGTGGAAGGGCAGTTTCTGGCCTGCATCAATACCGGGCTAGCCAATCCTCTGGTCAAAGAAGCCATCGCATCTGATCGTATCCCTTCTCTTACCGGTTACGAAACAATTCAAACTGAACGACCTTATGGCGAAGAAAAAAGCCGTATTGATCTGCTGCTAACGGGAAGCGATCGGCCCGACTGTTATGTCGAAGTTAAAAATGTGACCTTGCTGGAGGGTGAGGGGCAGGGTTACTTTCCTGATGCGGTGACAGCGCGTGGACAAAAACATCTGCGCGAACTGATAACAGTCACTAAAGACGGTGCCAGGGCGGTGCTTTTTTTCAATGTTGCACACAGTGGTATTTCACGGGTTTCTCCGGCAAGTACCATTGATCCCAGTTATGCTGAGACGCTGGCAGAAGCGGTTGAGTCCGGAGTAGAAGTTATGGCTTTTCAGGTGACATTTTCAGCCGATTCCATGCACATAGCCAAAGAGATTCCCTTTGTATTATCGGGTGCATAATAGGCGTCATATTCCCTATATAATATCAGTATTATCTAATGTGGTTTTTCATTGATATAGGTCATTTAACGCATATGTACTATAAATATGTTTTTAAACAGTAAGTTAGGTGGGCTTGTGTCGTGATAAAGCGCATATATAGACTTGACAAAAATCACTTCTCGTTGTCTTATAGCGCAAAATTCGCTTAATAACCTGAATTATTGTCAGGTTTGAATATCAGTATTTGGTAATTTATTTTTAACTTTGTTACGTAAGGGGGGTTCATGGACGCCGTAGCTGAACAGAAGTACGACCTGGGTGTTGTACGCTGGTTCACCGTCATGGCT